>NZ_QGGI01000012.1 GCF_003148465.1 Oceanotoga teriensis | reverse complement strand
CCGCTTTTTACTTTTATGTTTATTTCATTTACTGCTACATATTCTCCAAATTTCTTCGTCAGTTTTTCAGCGCTTATCATCTTTTTTCACCTCATCCATTACATATATAGTTAGTTAGTTAAGTAATTAAGTATAGTTATATTATATATTATTTTATTTATAAATTCAATACACTTTTTTATTTTAATTATAATTTAACTTTATTTTATAAAAAGGCATTAAATATATATATATATTTAATGCCTTTTTATCTTATAACATTTCTAATATTTTTTTATAAAACTCATCTTGATTGTATTCACATTCGAAAAGTTCATGTTTTCCTTTTTTCATAGGTATTATTTCAATATTTTCATTTTTTATAAGATCATAAGATTTTTTGTTTATTATATAATCTTCTGTTCCATATATCAATCTTGTTTGAATTTTTATTTGATCTATTTCTTCTAAAGCTTTTTGAGCTTCTACAAAAAAATTTTTTATAAATCTTATAGTCACTTTATCATGGACTAAAGGATCATTTAAATATTTTTTTATTGCTTCTTTATTTGTAGATAAAAGTTCGGGTGATATTCCATTTTTTACAGTCATTTTTGGAAATATACTTAAAATTTTTATTAAGTTTTCTTTTTGTTTTACATCTCCAAGTGCTGGAGAAGATAAAATTAATTTTAAAGGTTTTTTTTCTGTATACTCTGTAAATCTTGTAGATATACATCCTCCTAATGAATGTCCAAATAATATGTATTCATTTGGAACATAATCTTCTATAAATTTATAAAGTTCATAGAAATCTGGTATATCTCCTCTTTTTCCTTTAGAATTTCCATGACCTGGTAAATCAAATGTATAAACATCGTAACCTTTTTCATTTACAAGACTTATAAGTTTTGCATATCTTCCCGAATGTTCTCCAAGACCATGAATAATAACAAAATTACCAATTTTATCAATTTTTGAGTTCATTTTTCTCGTATATAGTTCCATTTATATCCCCCCTAATATATAACCTTATTATATATTATATTACATTATCCATAAAATTTTTTATCATTTATAGCTTCAAAGATTTTTTTATTACTTTCATATTCTTTTAACCTTTTTATTATAAATTCTATGGAATCTTTATTTCCTATATCAGATATTAATTTTCTCAATATGAAAATATTACTCATTTCTTCTTCATTGAGTAATAGTTCTTCTTTTCTCGTACCAGATTGTTTAATATTTATAGCAGGGAAAATTCTTTCATTAGCAATATCTCTTGATAATATAAGTTCCATATTACCTGTTCCTTTAAATTCTTCAAATATTACTTCATCCATTTTAGATCCTGTATCTACAAGTGCTGTTGCAATTATTGTTAAACTTCCACCTTCTCTTATTTTTCTTGCTGCACCAAAAAATTTTTTTGGGAAAGTTAAAGCTGCTGGATCTACTCCACCGCTTAGAAGTTTTCCACTTGAAGGAACATATAAATTATACGCTCTTGCAAATCTTGTTAAGCTATCCATTAATATTACTACATCATGTCCAAATTCAACTTGTCTTTTAACAAGATTTAAAGTCATTTCTGAAACTTTAATTTGATTTTTTGGATCCATATCGAATGGTGCTGCTATTATATTAGCATTTACAGTATCTTTTATATCGGTAACTTCTTCTGGCCTTTCATCTATAAGTAAAACATATCTTTTTGTTTCGGGGTGATTTTTTGCTATTGAATTCGCTATATCTTTTAAAAGTGTAGTTTTTCCTGCCTTTGGTGGGGAAACTATTAATCCTCTTTGTCCGAAGCCTATAGGAGAGAACATATCAACTATTCTTGAACTTAAAGGTCCTTTTTCATATTCTAAAGTCATTTTTTTTGTGGGATATTCAGGTGTTAGATTTTCAAATGATACTCTATCTTTTGCTTTTTCAGGTTCTTGATAATTTATCGCTTCTATTCTCAATAAAGCAAAGAATTTTTCTCCCTCTTTTGGAGGTCTTACTTGACCCGCAACAACATCTCCTGTAAATAAGTTGAATCTTCTTATTTGAGATTGAGATACATAAACATCATCAGGTCCTTGTAATAAGGAATTATCAACATTTCTTAAAAATCCATACCCATCAGGTAAAACTTCAAGTACTCCTTCATAGAAAAAATATCCTATTGATTCAGTTTGTTTCCTAAGAATAGAAAACATTAATTCATTTTTAGTCATTTTTGAATAATTATTAATCTGTAATTTTCTAGCAAAATCATATAAATCTTTTCTATTCATTTCATTTAATTTTGCCATATCAAATTCTACAGCTCTTATATTATCCTTCGTAGAATTTTTATTATTTTCATTCAAGTATCTGCACCTCCAGATGTTTATGAAAAATTTTTATTTATGTTATCAAATATTATTTTCTAATTTATTTATCATTTATATTTTACCACTTTTTCATTCAATAAAAAAAAGGGGCTCAAAGCCCCTTTAATTTCTTATTTTTCTTCAACTGGTAATAATTGAAGAATTGACATTTCAGAAGCGTCTCCTCTTCTTTGTCCTATCTTTAATACTCTTGTATATCCACCGTTTCTGTCCATATACTTTGGAGCAATTTCATTTACTATTTTTGCTGTTAATTTTCTATCATTGAAATTTTTATTTATTTCTCTACTTAAAGCCATTTTTTGTTCTTTTGTTTCAGCGGAGTTCGCTTTTTTTGCCTTAGTTAAGATTTTTTCTACAGCTGATCTCGCAACCTTAGCTTTTGTTGTTGTTGTTATTATACTTCCTGATTCAAATACACTTCTTGCTAAATTTTTGATCAAAGCCTTTCTATGTGAAGCATATCTATTGAGTTTTTTTGTCTTTACTCTATGTCTCATTAGTTAGAGCTCCTCCTTTCTTCCTCATATAACTTTTCATAGTCGATTTGGAACTTATCTTCTAATTCTTTTTTTATTTCATCAAGTGATTTTCTGCCAAAATTTTTGATTTTCATCAATTCTTCTGGTGTTTTTTTGAATAGTTCTCCAACAGTATTTATTCTTTCACGTTTTAAACAATTTTTAGCTCTTTTTGTTAAATCAAGATTATCTATTGGAGTTTCTATTATTTCTGAAGAAAGACCAAACATATTTTGTTCTGAGTCATCTTTATCAGACTCATCAGCAGCTCCACCCATATCCTGGACAGGTTCAAGCGCTTCAACAATTGATGTGTCTTTCCAAAGTTTTGCTATGAATATAAAATGTTCCATTAATATTGCTGTAGCTTCTTTTAAAGCTTCTTCTGGAGTTATATTTTTCTTTGTCCAAATATCTAATATTAATTTATCATAGTCTGTTCTCTTTCCTACACGAATATTTTCAGTTAAAAAGTTAACTTTAGTTACTGGACTAAATACTCCATCTATAAATATATATTCTACATCTGTTGGATGGTCTAATTCTGAAGATGGTATAAATCCCTTTCCGACTTCTGCAAATAACTCTATTTCTATTGTCTTTTCAGAATTGAAATGAGCTATTGTAAATTCTGGATTGGCTATTTCTATACCTGCTGGTGTTTGTATATCTCCAGCTTTAATTTCTCCAGGTCCTTTTTTAGTTATAGTTAAAGGAATAGTATCTGTAATCTTAGATAGATTTTTTAAGTCATCTATTTTTATTTGAACTTTTTTTAGATTTAAAGTAACTTCGAGTAAGTCTTCTTTTATGCCTTCAGCAACATCAAACTCGTGTAATTGCCCTGGAATTCTCATTCCAGTTATAGCCAAAGAGGGTACAGATGATAATAAAACTCTTCTTAAAGCATTACCTATAGTTATCGCATATCCCTTTTCTAATGGATATAATTCATATCTTGCATAATTATAGTTCAGCTCTTCTTTTTGTTCTATTAATTCAAATTTCTCAGGTTTTATTAATATGTCCATATTTTATATTCGATTCATTTTTCTACTGAATCGAAATACACCTCCTTTCCTGACTTTTGGAGCGAGGTGATCCTCAAATAAATTGAAAGCACCGTCATAATTACTTAGAATAAAGCTCGATAATATCCTGTAGATTTACAGGTACATCCATATCTTCAAGACTTGGAAGTCTTGTAAATGTTCCTTTAAATTGATCTTTATTTACATCTAACCAAACTGGTGATTTATTAAGCTTTTCAGCTAATTCCATACCTTCTTTTACCTGTTGTATTGTTCTACTTCCTTCTTTTATTTCAACAATATCTCCAGCTCTTAATCTGTATGAAGGTATATCTACCCTTTTACCATTTATTAAAAAATGACCATGTCTAATCATTTGTCTTGCTGTTCTTCTATTTACAGCAAATCCCATTTGGAAAACAACTGTATCTAATCTTGATTCTAAAATTTGCATTAAAGCTTCATCTGTTTTTCCAGCTTTTCTATCTGCTTCTTCAAAGTATTTTCTAAATTGTTTCTCTAATACTCCATAGATTCTTTTTAATGCCTGTTTAGATCTTAACTGTATTCCGTACTGTGTCATTTTTTTGTTATTTTTTCCATGTTGTCCTGGAGCATAGTTTCTTTTTGCAATAGCTGTTTTTTCTGTATAACTTCTTTCGCCTTTTAAGTATAAATTGAAACCTTCACGTCTTGATAATTTATCAAGAGGCCCTCTATATCTTGCCATTAAACAATACCTCCTTCAAGTCTAATTAAAATCTTTTCTTCTTTGGTCTACAACCATTATGTGGTATAGGAGTTACATCTCTTATTCCTTCTACTGTAAGACCAGCTGCTTGTAAAGATCTTATAGCTGATTCTCTTCCTGATCCTGGTCCTTTTACTGTAACATCAACTCTTTTAACTCCTAATTTCATTGCTTCTTTTGCAACTTTATCTGCTGCAAGCTGTGATGCATATGGAGTTCCTTTTTTTGTTCCTTTAAATCCAGCATTTCCACCACTTGACCATAAAATTGAATTTCCGCTTAAATCTGTTAATGTTATAATTGTATTATTAAATGTTGAATTTATATGAACTACGCCTTTATCGACTGTTAGTTTTTTTCTTTTTTGCTTTGCTCCTTTTTTAGCCATTAAGTTCTAACCTCCCTTTTTATCTTTTTCT
Organism: Oceanotoga teriensis; assembly: GCF_003148465.1. Lineage (NCBI taxonomy): Bacteria > Thermotogati > Thermotogota > Thermotogae > Petrotogales > Petrotogaceae > Oceanotoga > Oceanotoga teriensis. The sequence continues at coordinate 86,161 of NZ_QGGI01000012.1, read as the reverse complement.
TATCTTTGTTAATCTTGATCCTTTTCTTGTTCTTGCATTTGCATGTGTTTTTTGTCCTCTTACAGGTAGTTTTCCTTTATGTCTTTTACCTCTATAAGAACCTATTTCTATTAATCTTTTTATATTTTTATTTACTTCTTGTCTCAAATCACCTTCAACTTTATAATTTTCATTTATGAAATGAGATAATTTTGATATTTCATCATCTGTTAAATCTTTTGTTTTCTTTTCTGCATCTATACCTGTTGCTTGTAATATATCCATAGCTGTTTTATCTCCAATGCCATAAATATATGTTAATGCAATAAAAAGTTTTTTGTTATTTGGTATTTCAACACCAAGAATACGTGCCATTAACTAATACCTCCTTATCCTTGTCTTTGATTATGTTTTGGATTTTTTGAACATACTACCCAAACTCTTCCTTTTCTTCTTACTACTTTACAATTTTCGCATCTCTTTCTAACAGACGCTCTAACTTTCATACTGATTCCTCCTTAGTTCTCTTCGTTCAGATCAGTTCTCTTAATTTTTTCTCTTCTTACTATTCTTCCTCTATTTAAATCGTATATTGATACTTCTACTGTTACGTTATCTCCAGGTAGTAATCTTATGAAATTTTTTCTCATTCTTCCAGATATATGCGATAAAACTTCATGTCCATTTTCTAATTCAACTCTGAAGTTTGCGTTTGGAAGAGCTTCTAAAATTTTTCCCTGCATAGTAATTACATCTTTTTTCTTAGCCAATATTATCCCCCCTTCTTCTTATAGGGAATTGTATTCCAGGCTTGTCAACACTTCTGGACCATTTTCAGTTACAGCAACTGTATACTCAAAATGAGCTGCTTTACTCCCATCTCTGGTTATCGTTGTCCAACCATCATCCAATATCTTAACTTGCCAGTCACCCATAGCAACCATTGGTTCAATTGCTAATGTCATATTTTTTCTTATTTTAGGACCTTTACCTATTTTTCCATAATTTGGAACTTGAGGATCTTCATGGAGTTTTCTACCAACACCATGTCCAACAAAGTCTCTTATAACAGAAAAACCTTGTCCCTCAATATATTCTTGAACGGCATGTCCTATATCACCTATTCTATTTCCTATTATCGCTTGTTTTGCTCCTATTAACAATGATTCTTTTGTAGCTTCAACAAGCTTTCTTTCTTCTTCATTTACTTCTCCTACTATGTAAGTTCTTGCACTATCAGCAACATATCCGTCGAGTGTTATCCCACAATCTACAGATACAAGATCTCCATATTTAAAAATTTTTTCTTTTAATGGAAATCCATGAACTACTTCTTCATTAACAGATATATTTGTGGCGTAAGGATATTCAGCATATCCCTTGAATGTAGGTATTCCGCCAACTTCATCTACATATTTTAGAACATAAAGTTCTATTTCTTCTGCTGAAGTACCTTCTTTTACTATTTTCGGCAAAAGTTCATCAAGAAGACGGGCAAGCCTTTGTCCAGCCCGTCTCATTTTTTCTATTTCTTTATCTGTTTTTATTATTATCATCACTAACTCCCCTTAGTATATTAAACAACTCTTTTGTAACGTCTTCGATGTCTTGAGAGCCGTCTACTGTAAAAATTTTGTTATTTTTCTTATAATATTCAATTAAAGGAGAAGTGCTTTTTAGATAAACTTGGAATCTATCTCTAACAACCGTTTCCTTGTCATCATCTCTTTGTATTAATTTTGTTCCATCATCATCACAAATTCCTGATACCTCTGGTTTTAAAGTTATAGTGTTATAAACTCGACCACATTTAGGACATACTCTTCTACTAGTTATTCTTTCAACTATTTCTTCTTCTTCAACATCTATAAAAACAATTCCGTCAAGTTCTTTATCTATACTTTTTAATACTTCATCTAAAAATTCTGCCTGAGGTATAGTTCTTGGATAACCATCCAAAATAAATTTGTCTATTTTTTTTACTTTTTCTTCAACGAGTTCATTTACGATTTCATCTGATACAAGATTTCCCTTTTCAAGGATTTCTTTTACCTTTTTCCCAAGTTCTGTCTCATCTTTTACAGCTTCTCTCAACAGATCACCTGTAGAAATATGCGGTATATCAAATTCTTTGGATACTCTTTTTGCTTGAGTGCCTTTTCCTGCACCAGGTGGTCCGAAAAATATGAGTTTCATTTAAGTTCATCTCCTCCCACGGAGCTTTCCCTTTTTCATAAATCCTTCATACTGTCTTGCAATCATATGTTGTTCCATTTGTTGTACTATGTCTAATGCAACACCAACCGCAATAAGTGTAGAAGTTCCACCTATCCAAATTTCAACTCCTGCAGTACTTCTTATTAAATATGGCAATAATGAAATAACTACAAGAAATAGAGCTCCTATAAATGTAACTCTGTTCATTACATTTCTTATGTATTTCGTGGTTGGTTTTCCTGGTCTTATTCCAGGAATAAATCCACCATAATTTTTTATATTATTTGCTACATCGTTTGGATCCATAACTACTGAACTATAGAAATATGTAAAGAAAAATACAAGTACTCCGAATAATGTTAAGTACAATGGAGAACCCATTCCAAATAACCTATCGTCTACAGTATTTTTTGTAAATCTTGAAATCATGTCTGGTAATGTCATAATAGCTGATGCAAATATTACAGGAATAACTCCCCCGCCATTAACCTTTACCGGAATGTATGTTGATGATCCACCATAGATTTTATTACCTACTACTCTTTTTGCATATTGTACATTTATTCTTCTTTCAGATGTTTGTACTGCAACTACTGTTATTACTATTGTTACAGCTATAACTAAGAGTAAAATCCATTCTATAGGTGTTAATCCAACCAATGCTTGTGCAGCATATGCTGGATATCTTGATACAATACCTGCAAAAATTAACAGTGAAATACCATTTCCAATACCTTTTTCAGTCATCATTTCTCCAAGCCATAATAAGAACATTGTTCCAGCAACTATGGAAATTGTAGCCAATACTACAAATAAAAAGCCATTCAATGCTTGTGCTCTATAGTTAACAGCGGCTAATGAAAGCATTAATCCTTGTAATAAAGCTAAAACCATGGTTAACTGTCTTGTATAAGAAGCAAATTTCTTTCTTCCTGATTCTCCTTCTTTCAGCATTTCTTTTAAACTTGGAATTACAGAAGATAATAACTGCAATATAATGGAAGCATTTATATATGGAGTAACTGTTAATACAAATATAGAGAAGTTTTTTAAAGCTCCTCCAGAAAATACATCAAAAAAGTTTACAAATCCCCCTGCTGCGCCATTTTGTGTTGTGCTTAATGCTGCTTGCCAAGCATCAACATTTATTCCAGGTATAGGTATGAATGACCCAACTCTGAAAGCTATTAAAGCCAAAAGTGTAAAAATGACGCGATCCCGGAGTTCCGGGATCTTAAATATATTCCTGAATGCATTAGCCATTATCAGATCACCTCTGCCTTACCGCCAGCCGCTTCAATTTTACTAACTGCGGACTTAGAAAAAGCGTTTGCTTTAACGACAAAGGTTTTTGTTAAGTCTCCCTCTCCGAGTACCTTAACTCCGTCATTTACTTTGTGTATTATTCCTTTTTCTAAAAGTTTTTCTACAGTTATTTCTTCATTATTTTCAAATCTTTCTTCTAATGTTTTTAAATTAACTATTGAATATATTGTTTTAAATGGTGCATTTGTGAATCCGAATTTAGGTGATCTTCTGTAAAGTGGGGTCTGTCCGCCTTCAAAGCCTATTCTTACTGAGTATCCGCTTCTTGATTTAGCACCTTTATGACCTTTACCAGCTGTTTTACCAAGACCGGTACCTTTACCTCTACCTAATCTTTTGCTTTTAAATCTTGAACCTTGTGTGGGTTTAAGATTTTCTATTTTTAGCGCCATAACTCTTACCCCCTCACTTACGCTATTTCCTCGGTAACTACGAGGTGTTGAACTTTATTTATCATTCCACGTATTTGTGGATTATCTGGTTTTACCACTTCTCTATCTTTTTTTGTGAGACCTAATGCATCTAACGTTGCTAATTGTCTCTTATTTTTTCCTGCTCTTCCTCTTACTAATTTTATTTTTATTTCTGCCATCTCTTATCCCTCCCTGTGAGCGCCTTGGAATACTTGTTTCACAGAGATATCTCTGAGTTGTGCAACTTTTTCAGGTGATTTTAATCCTTTTAGTCCATTCATTGTTGCCTGTGCAAGGTTTAAAATAGTTGTAGAACCTAATGATTTAGTAAGAATATTTTGTACTCCTGCTAATTCAACAACTGCACGAACTGGTGCTGATGCTATTATACCTGTACCTGGTCCTGCAGGCATTAATAATATTTTTGAAGAATCCTGTCTTCCTTTTATATCATATGGAATTGTACCGTTTGATACAGGTACTTCAATCATATTTTTCTTAGCATTTTCTATTGATTTCTTTATTGCTTGTGGAACTTCTCTAGCGTTACCAAGTCCTACTCCAACTTTTCCTTTTTTATTACCAACTACAGAAACAGCTCTGAAAGATATTGTTTTTCCTCCAGTTGTAACTTTGGTAACTCTTCTTATTTCTATTATTTTTTCTTCAAATTCTTGAGCCACTTCAGTTGCCTTAAAGTTCTTCTTAGCCATTACTTTATTGCACCTCCCTAAAACTTGAGCCCAGATTCACGGGCTGCATCTGCAAGGGCTTTTACTCTTCCGTGATATTTATAACCGGCTCTGTCGAACGCTACATTTTTTATTCCTTTTTCTGTTGCTCTTTGAGCAATCAATTTACCTACTTCTTTTGCAGCTTCAACATTCCAAGTCTTTTCAAGTTTTCCTTTTAATGCCTTGTCCATTGTTGAAGCAGCTGCTAAGGTTTCACCTTTTGTATCATCTATGATTTGAACATATAAATGTTTTTCACTTCTGTTTACGACCATTCTTGGTTTTTCAGTTGTTCCACTTAATTTCCTTCTAATTCTTAAGTGTCTTTTTCTTCTAAGAGCCTTTTTATCAGCTTTCTTTATCATTAATGATCAGCCCTCCTTATACATTAAACTTTTTTACCTTCTTTTTTGATTATTACTTCATCAATATACTTTACACCTTTTCCGGAATAAGCATTTGGTTTTCTCATTTTTCTTATAATTGCAGCAACTTCTCCAACCATATATTTATCTGAACCTTTTATTATGATTTTATTAGGTGCTGGTACATCTATTTCTATTCCTTCTGGTGCATCGTATTCTATTGGATGTGAATAACCAAGGTTTAAAACTAATTGTTTTCCCTGCTTTGCTGCTCTATATCCAATTCCAACTATTTCTAATTCTTTTGAAAATCCTTCTGTTACTCCCGTTATCATATTTCTTATTAATGCTGTATATGTTCCTCTTAATGCTGTTAGTCTTTTTTTATCTGAAGCTCTTTTTAATGTTTCTTCTTTTAGACCAACCATTAATTCATTTTCGTTTATATCTATAGTAACTTCCGATCTAAATTCTAAATTTAATTCGCCTTTTTTACCTTTAACAGTAACTTTGTTTGCTTCTACGTTTATTTCAACGCCTTGTGGTATCACTGTAGGTTTATCTGCGATTCTTGACATTAGCAATGCACCTCCTTACCAAACATAACATACTACTTCTCCACCAACATTTAGTTCTCTTGCTTCTTTGTCGGTGAGAACACCCTTGGAAGTGGAAATTATGGCAATACCCATTCCACCTTTAACCTTAGGAATTTCTTCTGATTTAACGTATACTCTTCTTCCAGCTTTAGACACTCTTATTATACCATCTATTACTTTTTCTTTATTTCTTCTATCACCTTTATATTTTAAGCTTACTTTTAGAACACCCTGTTTTCCATCTTCTATGAACTTATAATCGTTTATGTACCCTTCTTTTTTTAATATATCAAGAATAGATTTTTTTAAGTTTGAAGCAGGAATTTCTACACTTTCTTTTAATACAGAGTTAGCGTTTCTTATTCTTGTAAGCAAATCTGCTACGGGATCACTCCACATTAACGTTTCCCTCCTTACCAGCTAGCCTTTTTTACTCCAGGAAGTTTTCCTTCTGAAGCCATTTTTCTGAAACATATTCTACATAATTCAAATTCTCTTATAACACTTCTTGGTCTACCGCATACCTTACATCTTGAATATTCTCTTGTTTTATATTTTTGTTCTCTTTTCCATTTTTCCACCATTGCTTTTTTAGCCATTTAATTTATCCCTCCAATCAATCTCTTTTGAATGGGAAACCTAGGTTTGCTAAGAGTTCTTTTGATTCCTCATCTGTATGTGCTGATGTAACTATAGTTATATCCATACCTTGAACTCTATTTACACTGTCAGGTCTCATTTCAGGAAAAATTAATTGTTCATTCAATCCAAATGTATAGTTTCCTCTTCCATCAAAAGAATTGTTAGATAGTCCTCTAAAATCTCTTAATTTTGGTAATACTATATTTATTAATTTATAGAGAAAATTATACATATTTTTTCCTCTTAAAGTAACCTTGGCACCTATAGGCATTCCTTCTCTTAATTTGAAGTTCGCAACACTTTTCTTAGCTTTTATTATAATTGCTTTCTGTCCAGCAATTTCTGTTAATTCTTGAGCATGTTTATCTACAACGCCTTTATTTCTTGAACCTTCGCCTATTCCCATATTTACGACGATTTTTTCTATTTTCGGCACTTGATTAATATTCTTATAATTAAATTCTTTTTGAAGAGCAGGTACAACTTTTTCAGCGTATCTCTCTTTAAGTGGAATGTAATCAGCCATTTTTATTATTCCTCCTCATTACACTTAATCAATGATTTCGTTACATTTTTTACAGTAACGAACCTTTTTTCCGTCTTCTAGTACTTTATAACCAACTCTAGTTGGATTTCCGCAGCTAGAACATACCAACATTACTTTTGAGGAATGTAATGGAGATGGTTGCTCGATTATTCCGCCTTCTTTCATTTGTTGAGTTGGTCTTTGATGCTTCTTTACAATATTTATATTATCAATAACTACTTTATGTGACTTAGGAATAGCTCTTAAAACTTTTCCCTTTTTCCCTTTATCTTTTCCTGAAATTACAATTACTGTATCATCTTTTTTTATTTTCATTCTATTCACCACCTTACCAAACTTCTTTTGCCAGTGATGCTATCTTTGTAAACCCTTTATCTCTTATTTCCCTAGCAACAGGTCCAAAAACTCTTGTTCCCAATGGCAAATTATTTTTATCTATCAAGACAGCTGCATTATCATCAAATCTTATGTAAGAACCATCTTTTCTTCCAACTTCTTTACTTGTTCTAACTATTACAGCTTTAACAATCTGACCCTTTTTTATATCTGTATGAGGAACAGCTTCTTGAACCGCACAAACAACTATTTCTCCTAATGTTCCAGTTGATTTATGAAAACCACCTAACACTCTTATTACCTTTAACGATTTAGCTCCTGAGTTATCAGCTGATCTTAACTTTGATTCTACTTGAACCATTAGTTTTCACCCCCAAGAATTTCCTCCACAGTTTCGGGTGTTTCTTCCTCAGACGCAAAAATATCTTTTTTTACCACTCTGATCAAGTTGAATTTTACAGTTTTTGATATTGGTCTGCATTCTTCTATTTCAACTATATCTCCAATTGATGCTTCATTAGCTTCATCATGAGCATGGTATTTTTTTGATCTCTTTATTGTTTTTTTGTAAACTGGATGTTTTACAAGGTCGTCTACTTTAACAACTATGGTTTTATCCATTTTATCACTAACGACTTTTCCAATTATTTTTCTTTTTGGCATTCCTTCTTACCTCCTTATGCCCAGTTCCCTTTCTCTAAGTATGGTCTTTATTCTAGCTATATCTTTTTTTACCTGTTTTATAGTAGCTGTATTTTTTAACTGACCCATTTCTAACTGAAATCTGAGCTCAAATAATTTCTTTTTTGTTTCTTCAAATTTTAGAGTTAATTCCTGATCTGTAAGGTTTTTAAATTCTGATGCCTTCATTATTTTTCACCCCCTATTTGATATCTAGGAACTATCTTGGTTCTCACTGGGAGCTTTGTAGCAGCATAGTGTAAGGCTTTTTTAGCTAGGGCTTCATCAACACCACCTATTTCAAAAAGTACCTTCCCTGGTTTTACCACTGCTACCCAACCTTCTACGTCACCTTTACCTTTACCCTGTCTTGTACCAATACCTTTTGAAGTTATTGATTTATCAGGGAAAACCTTTATCCAGATCTTACCACTTCTTTTTAATGTTCTAACCATAGCAAGTCTACATGCTTCAATTTGTTGAGCTGTTATCCATGAACCTTCGAGGGCTTTTAAACCCCAATCTCCAAAGTGAACAGTTGCTCCACCTTTGGTCATACCTTTTAATCTACCGCCTCTTTGAACTTTTCTATATTTAACTCTTTTAGGCATTAACATTGTTTATTTACCTCCTTTGGCTCAAAGCTGTACGTCACCTTTGTAAATCCATACTTTGATTCCGATAGTTCCGTACTTTGTTTCTGATTTTACTGATGCATAATCTATATCGGATCTCAATGTTTGTAAAGGTAATCTACCTTCCATGTACCATTCTGTTCTTGCAATGTCAGCTCCGCCAAGTCTTCCTGATACCATTACCTTTATTCCTTTTGCGCCTCTTCTCATTGCATTTCCAATTGTTCTTTTTAAAGCAACTTTATGTGAAACTCTTCTTTGTAATTGTCCTGAAATATCTTCTCCAACTAATTGTGCATTTGTATAAGGAGATTTTACTTCATGAACATAAACTTTAACTGCTCTATTATTTATCATATTTTTTAATATATCTCTTAAAGCTTTTATTTCTGAACCTTTTTTTCCTATTATCATACCAACTCTTGAAGCATGTATATCTACTTTTACTAAAGAATCGCTTGGTCTTTCTATTATAACATCAGCAACTCCAGCTCTTTCATATACTTTAGCAATATGATCTCTAATTAATTTATCTTCATGAAGGTATTCTTCGTAATTTTTTTCATTAAACCATACAGACTTCCAAGGTTTTGAAACTCCAACTCTAAAACCATATGGATGTACTTTTGAACCCACGAAATTCACCTCTCTTTTTATTCAGCTGTTCTATCCTTTACAGCAACTGTTATATGACACATTCTTTTTTGCAATATGTCAGCTCTTCCTCTTGCTCTTGCCCATAGTCTTTTCATTCTTGGACCTTCATTAATCATTACTTCTGATACATATAAATTTTCTGCTTTTAAACCAAAATTATTTTCAGCATTAGCTACAGCTGACATCAATACTTTATATGTCAATCTTGCAGCTTTTTTAGGGCTGAACATAAGTATTTGCAATGCTTCTGATACACTTTTTCCTCTAATACCATTTGCCACTGATCTTCCTTTACTTGGTGACATTCTTAAGTATTTAGCGGTAGCTCTTGCTTCAACTCTTGGTTTAGAAGCTTCTTCTTCTTTTCTTAATTTATGATAAACGGATCTTTTTAATCTCTTACCGTCTTTAACTCTTGAATAATTAGAAGCCATCTAAAACACCCTCCTTATTTCATCTTTCCTTTTGCAGCTTTCTTATCAACATGTCCACCAAATCTTCTTGTTGCAGCGAACTCTCCTAATCTATGTCCTATCATCTGTTCTGATATATATACTGGTATATGTTTCATACCATTATGAACAGCTATTGTATGTCCTACCATTTCTGGTATTATCATTGATGCTCTTGACCATGTTTTTATTACTTTTTTTTCGCCTTTTTCATTCATTATTCTTATCTTTTTTATAAGGCTTTCATGTACATATGGTCCTTTTTTTAATGATCTACTCACTTCGCTTGCACCCCCTTATTACTTTCCTTTTCTTCTTCTTACAATGAATTTATCACTTTTTCTTGCGCCTCTTCTTGTTTTATAACCTTTTGCTGGTGTACCCCATGGTGATTGTGGTAAATGGCCTTTACTTGCTCCTTCTCCACCACCCATTGGATGATCTACAGGGTTCATAACCATACCTCTTACTTTTGGTCTCCAACCTTTCCATCTCTTTCTACCAGCTTTACCATCTACTTCATTAGAATGTTCTTCATTTCCAACCATTCCTATAGTAGCTATACATGTAATTCTAACTCTTCTCAATTCTCCAGAAGGCATCTTTAATAAAGCATATTTTCCCTCTTTAGCCATCAACTGAGCATAAGTTCCAGCTGATTTTGCTATTTTTCCGCCTCTTCCTGGTTCAAATTCGATATTATGAACTAATGTACCTAATGGTATATTTTCTAATGGCATAGCATTTCCTGCTTTTATTTCTGCATTTGCACCATTCATTATTTGATCTCCAACTTTTATTCCTTTTGGAGCTAATATATATCTTTTTTCACCATCAGCATATACTAATAAAGCTATTCTTGCTGTTCTATTTGGATCATATTCTATCGAAACTACCTTTGCAGGTATATCAAATTTATTTCTTTTAAAATCTATGATTCTATACTTTCTTTTATGTCCACCACCACGATGTCTCATGGTTATTCTTCCATAACTGTTTCTACCTGTGCCTCTTTTTAAAGGTGCTATTAAAGATTTTTCTGGTTTATTTGTTGTTACTTCAGAGAAATCAGTTATTACCATAAATCTTCTTGATGGTGTAGTTGGTTTAAATTTTTTAAGACCCATTCTTCTCACCTCTCATTACAAATTGCCCTGAAGTTCTTTTATAACATAACCTTCAGATAGCTTAACTATTGCTTTTTTCCAACCGCTTCTGTAACCTTCACTTTTACCAAGTCTCTTTGGTTTAGCTTTAACATTCATAACAGTTACTTTTTCAACTTTGACATTGAATAATATTTCAATAGCTTCTTTTATTTCAGGTTTTGTTGAATCAGGTGCAACTTTAAATGTATACTTACCTTCTTGCATCATTGTATATGTTTTTTCTGTGAGGACTGGTTTGATTATTATGTCATATGCTTTTGTTTTTTCCATCATCAAAGCACCTCCTCAATTTTAGCTATCATATCTTTTGTCATTACAACTTTTTCATTGTTTATTAAATCGAAAATGTTCAAACCATCTATATTTACTTTTCCTTGATTTGGATTATCTGCAATTATAACTTTAACTTTAGGTATGTTTCTTCCAGCTAATTTAACATTTTCGTTATTTTCATTTTTGAATGGTAAAACAAATAATACTTTATTTGTTTCTAAGTTTAAATTCTTCAATACAACTTTCATTTCTTTTGTTCTTGGAGCTTCAAATTTTACATCATCTAATATGATTAAATTTCCTTCTGAAACTCTCACACTTAAAGCTGATCTCAAAGCTAATCTTTTCATTTTTTTGTTTAAAGATTTTTTGAAATCTCTTGGTCTTGGTCCAAAAATAACTCCACCTTTTCTGAACAATGGTGATCTAATAGAACCTGTTCTTGCTCTACCTGTATGTTTTTGTGCCCAAGGCTTTCTTCCTCCACCTCTAACTTCAGCTCTTGTTTTTGTAGATGCGTTTCCTGATCTTTTATTTGTGAGCTGCATATCGAGGTATCTATACATAACATCGTGATTTGGTTCTATAGCGAAAATACTATCTTTTAATTCTAATTCGCCAACTTTTTGGCCTTTGATATCAAGTATTTCTACCTGTGCCATACAAATCTAACCTCCTTATAACGTTTTCGGGCGTTTATTATTTCTTAACTTTTATTGTATTCCTTACAATAACGAATCCGCCCTTCGATCCTGGGACTCCACCTTTGACTGCTATTAGATTATTTTCTGGGTCTATGTGCACAACTTCTGAATTCAATACTGTATTCTTCTTATTTCCATACTGTCCTGCCATTTTTTTGCCTTTAAACACTTTAGCTGGATAAGATGCATTACCAGTTGAACCTAATGCTCTATGAAATTTTGAACCGTGAGATACTTCTCCACCAGAGAAATTCCATCTTTTCATATGTCCAGAGTAACCTTTACCTTTTGATGTTCCTATTAAATCAATTTTTTGACCTTCTTCAAATATAGAAACATTTAATTCTTGTCCGATTTCATATTCATCTACATTTTCCATTCTGAATTCTTTTAAGAATCTCATATCTTTTACTCCGGCCTTTTTGAAATGACCATTCAATGGTTTCGTGTTTTTTCTCTCAGGAATTTCTTCAAAACCTATCTGTATTGCATTATAACCATCTACTTCAACTGTTTTTTTCTGAACTACATAGCAAGGTCCAGCTTTTATAACAGTTACCGGGATGGCCTTTCCATCTTTGTAAACTCTTGTCATACCTACTTTTTTTCCTAATAAACCTTTCATTATTTACACCTCCAGAGCCCGATATATTAAATTTTAAGCTTTTATATCTACTGCAACTCCTGCTGGTATGTTAACCTTTAATAAATTGGTTACTGTTTCAGGTGATGCATCATAGATATAAATAACTCTTTTATGTACTTTCTTTTCAAATTGTTCCATTGAATAAGAATATTTATGTGGTGATCTGATCACTGAATAAACACTTCTTTCAACGGGTAAAGGTATAGGTCCAGATACTTTTGCATCAGCTTCTTTTACAGCTTCTATAATCTTCTTAGCTGATTCATCCAATAATCTGTGATCATAAGCCTTTAACCTTATTTTTATGAATTTTTTACCCATGTGAGCTATTTCGCCTCCTTCATTTCGAATAATAAGGGGAGCTTAGTGCCCCCCTGTAATTTTTTCCTTAAATATTTTATCTTTTTTTTATTTCAAAATTGTTTTATTACTCTATTATTTCTGTAACAGCACCAGCACCAACTGTTCTTCCGCCTTCTCTTATAGCAAATCTCATACCTGCTTCAAGAGCTACTGGGAAGATTAATTCTATTGTCATTGTGATGTTGTCACCAGGCATTACCATTTCTGCTCCGCCATCAAATTCTTCTAATGTTCCTGTAACATCAGCGGTTCTGATATAGAACTGTGGTCTGTATCCTTTTGTGAATGGTGTATGTCTTCCGCCTTCTTCTTTCTTCAATACATAAACCTGTGCTTTAAATTTTTTGTGTGGAGTAACTGAACCTGGTTTTGCCAATACTTGTCCTCTTTTAACATCGTCTTTTCCTATACCTCTTAAAAGACATCCAACATTATCTCCAGCTGTACCTTCGTCTAATTCTTTTCTGAACATTTCAACACCTGTACATACTGTTTTATGAGTTTCTGCTGAATTTCCAACTATTTCAATTTCATCTGATGGATGAATTGTTCCTCTTTCAACTCTACCAGTAACAACTGTTCCTCTACCAGTAATTGTGAATATATCTTCAACAGGCATCAAGAATGGTTGATCTGCAGCTCTTTCTGGTTCTGGGAAATAATTATCAACTTCATCCATTAATTCATAGATATGTTGCATCCATTCACCATCAGCTGAATCTTCTTCTAATGCTTTAAGTGCTGATCCTCTAACTACTGGAAGATCGTCTCCTGGGAATTCATAAGATGATAATAAATCTCTTACTTCCATTTCAACTAAGTCTATTAATTCTTCATCATCAACCATATCAACTTTGTTTATGAAAACTACAAGCGCAGGAACATTAACCTGTCTTGCAAGAAGAACGTGTTCTCTTGTCTGTGGCATAACACCATCTGTTGCTGCAACAACAAGTATTCCTCCGTCCATCTGTGCCGCACCAGTTATCATATTTTTAATATAGTCAGCATGGCCTGGACAGTCTATATGAGCATAATGTCTCTTTGCTGTCTGATATTCAACGTGAGTAACACTTATAGTGATACCTCTTGCTCTTTCTTCTGGAGCCTTATCGATCATGTCAAACGGAGTGAAATCAGCTCCACCTTTGAGTGACATTGCCTTTGTTATAGCTGCTGTTAATGTGGTTTTACCATGGTCAATATGTCCAATTGTTCCTATATTCATATGGACTTTGTCTCTAATAAACTTTTCTTTTGCCATTACGGGTTCCCCTCCTCGTTTTTTAAATGATTTTTATAATCATTTGCAATTATACATTATTTTTTTTTATTGTTCAAGCGTTTTATTACTCTTTATTTATTAATTTTTCAGCAACGCTGTTTGGAACTTCTGCATAGTGATCAAATTGTATAGAATTGGTAGCTCTACCTTGTGATAATGATCTCATAGCTGTTGCATAACCAAATAATTCTGATAATGGTACGAATGCATGAATTACTCTTGTATTTGAGTTACCAACATTATCAAATCCATCTATTCTACCTCTTCTTGAATTTAAGTCAGCTATTATATCTCCCATATATTCTTCTGGAGTTGTAACATCAACTTTCATGACAGGTTCAAGTAATACAGGTTTTGCTTTTTTAGTTGCTTCTTTTAAAGCCATAGATCCTGCTATTTTGAATGCCATTTCTGAAGAGTCAACTTCATGATAAGATCCATCAAATAATGTAGCTTTAACATTAACCATTGGATATCCAGCAAGAACTCCATTATTTAAAGCTTCTTTTATTCCATTTTCTACAGCCGGTATGTATTCTTTTGGTATAACTCCACCAACAACTTTGTTTTCAAATATAAATGTTTTTTCTGAATTTAAAGGTAATGGTTCTACTATTATCTTTACATGACCATATTGACCTTTACCACCTGACTGTCTTACATATTTTGTTTCTACTTCTTTTCTTTCTTTTATCGTTTCTCTATAAGCAACCTGTGGGCTACCTACTTTTACATCTACATTATATTCTCTTTTTATTCTATCTACGATTACTTCTAAATGAAGTTCTCCCATTCCTGCAAGTATAGTTTCTCCCGTTTCATGATCAACGTATGCTTTCAAGCTTGGATCTTCTTCTATTAAACCTGATAAAGCTTTTGATAATTTTTGTTCATCATTTTTTGTCTCTGGCTCAATAGAAAGGAAAATAACAGGTTCTGGAAATTCAACTTTTTCAAGAATTAATCCGGAATTTTCAGATGCTAATGTATCTCCAGTTGTTGTATCTTTTAACCCTACTATTGCAACGATATCTCCTGCTCTTACAGAATCTACTTCTTCTCTTTTATCTGAATGCATGAATACCAATCTTGATACTCTTTCTTTTTTACTTTTTGTTGTATTCATTACATATGATCCTTTATCGAGTTTTCCAGAATATACTCTTGCAAATGTAAGTTTTCCAACAAATGGATCTACCATTATTTTAAATGCTAATGCAAGGAAATCTTCATTTTTTGTAGGATATACTTCTTTTATAAATTCTCCCGTATCCTCATCAAAAGCTTTTATTGGAGGCATATCTTCTGGAGAAGGTAAATAATCTACTATTGCATCCAATACAGGTTGTACACCTTTATTCTTGAATGCACTTCCACAAAATACTGGAACTAATTGATTTGAAATTGTTCCTTTTCTTATAGCAGATTTTAATTTATCTAATGGTACTTCTTCTCCACCTATATAAAGTTCCATCAACTCTTCATCAAATTCAGCTGCTGCTGCAATTAAATCTTCTCTTTTTTCTTCGCATACAGAAACTAAATCTTCTGGTATATCTATTTTTTCAAAATTTTTTCCTTCTTCGTCTAACCATTTATATGCTGTCATTGTAACTAAATCTATTATTCCTTCGAAATCTGCTTCAGCTCCAATAGGTACTTCCATAGCTACTGGATTTGCACCAAGTTTATCTATCATTGTCTGAACAGCATTAAAAAAGTTTGCTCCAATTTTATCCATTTTATTCATGAAAGCAACTCTTGGTACTTGATATTTATCCGCTTGTCTCCAAACTGTTTCTGATTGCGGTTCTACACCAACCTGTGCATCAAATACAGCAACAGCTCCATCAAGAACTCTCAATGATCTTTCAACTTCTACTGTAAAATCAACGTGACCTGGTGTATCAATTATATTTATTCTATTATCTTTCCAAAAAGCAGTTGTAGCTGCTGATGTGATTGTTATTCCTCTTTCTTTTTCTTGTTCCATCCAATCCATTTCAGCAGTTCCATCATCTGTAGAACCTAATTTATGCTTTGTCCCAGTATAGAATAAAATTCTTTCTGTGGTTGTAGTTTTACCAGCATCTATATGTGCAATTATCCCTATATTTCTTGTTTTATCAAGGGGGTAAACTCTCTCTTTCAAAACAACTCCCTCCTATTATTACCAGCGATAGTGAGCAAACGCCTTGTTTGCTTCTGCCATTTTATGAGTATCGTCTCTTTTCTTAACTGCAATTCCTGTTTCATTGAAAGCATCCAAAAGTTCTTGTGATAATCTATCTACCATAGGTTTTCCTTGTTTGCTTCTTGCAGCTGTAACTATCCATCTTAACGCTAATGATATTGCTTTTCTTTCTGGTACTTCGAATGGAACCTGATAAGTAGCCCCACCTATTCTTCTTGATCTTACTTCTACTACAGGTCTAACATTTCCTAAAGCTTTATGGAATGCATCAACTGGTTTCTCTCCAGTTTTTTCTGCTAATCTTTCTAATGATTCATAAACTATTTTTTGAGCTTTTGATTTTTTTCCATCTACCATTATTCTATTTACAAGTTTTGAAACTAAAATATCATTATAAACTGGATCTGGAGCTATTGCTCTTTTCTCCGCTCTTCTTCTTCTCATCTATTCAACCCTCCTTATTATTTCTTAGGTCTCTTTGTTCCATATTTTGATCTGGACTGATTTCTTCCTTCTACTCCAGAAGCATCGAGTGTTCCTCTTATTATTCTATATCTAACACCAGGTAAATCTTTTGCTCTTCCACCTCTTAATAGAACGTTTGAATGTTCTTGTAGATTATGACCCTCACCTGGGATATAAGCTGTTACTTCTATTCCGTTTGATAGTCTAACCCTTGCAATCTTTCTTAAAGCTGAGTTAGGTTTTTTTGGTGTCATTGTTGATACCCTAACACATACTCCTCTTTTTTGTGGGTTTCCCTTTAAAGCAGGAGATTTTGTTTTACTTTTTGATGTTTTTCTTCCAAAACGAATCAATTGATTAATCGTTGGCATATTTATTATTGCCCTCCTTCCTTATCTTTTTTATAAAATACCACGTTATATTTTACATTATATAATTTTACTTTTCAATTAAGTTGAGTTAACATTATATTTTAATTAGCCTAAATACGCCTGAAGCGTTTTCCACGCTTCAGGTGTTTATTTTTATAAATATCCAACTCTCATTTTATTAACTTTATCTTCTGAAATCTTTTTTATGAAATCATTTTCACTTTTTATAAATACAAAAGAATTTCTTAAATATGGGTTAGTTGAACCCGTTGTTTGTTTTAATATATATAATTCATCTTTTGCCCTCGTTATCGCAACATAAAACAATCTTTCTTCTTCATCTAAATTTTTTTCTTTTATTGCCATACCATTTGGAAAATCTCCTGGATTTGCCGAAATTATTATTACTACTTTCCATTCAAGTCCTTTTGAGCCATGAACTGTTGTTAAAGTTATTTCATCTTTTTTATCATTTTTATCTGAAGGTCTAACTTCTATATTTTCACTTAAAGTCATATCTTCAAGAAATTTTCCAGTATTTTCATATTTACTTGAAATTTCAGAAAACCTTTCTATATCCATATTTCTGGATCTTGAATTTTTATAATTTAAATTTGAATATTCTTTATAAAAATTTTCATATATTTCGTTTATTAAATTTTGAGGTTTATCATCTCTTTTTTTATATATTTTTGTAAGTAATTCGTATATATCTTTTGTTTTTTTATTTGAAAGTTTATCAAATATATCTAAAATATTTATTCCTTCTGAAAGATTAGAAATTATACTTTCATAATTTCTAACTGCCGTTTTTGTACCTATTCCAGGAAAAAGTTTCATCACTCTTATCCAAGAAATCTTATCATAAGGATTATAAAGTATTTTTAAAAAAGATAAAATATCTTTAATATGTCTTGTTTCTATAAAGCGTTTCCCTGATAATAATTTATATGGGATTAACTTCGAATCTAATTTTTGTTGTAATGACATAGATAGAGCATGTGATCTATAAAGTATAGCTATATCATTATATTCTATTCCCTCTTCTATTTTTTCATCTATTATCTTTATAACGGCTTCTGATTGTTCAAGATCATCAAAAGTTTCTATTATGGTAGGTTTTAAATAAGGTTTCCTTTTAGCATTTAAATGTTTTTTTACAGATGATGTTGGAATCATATCATTTATAAGATTTACTATTTCAGGCGTAGATCTATAATTTGTCTGAATTTTAAAAAGTTTTACATTTTTTTCATCCATAAAATCTTTTATATTTTCAAATCTTGCACCTCTAAAAGAATATATACTTTGCGAATCATCTCCAACAGCTATTAAATTTTTATGATAATCAGAAAGCGCTTCTACTATTTCAAGTTGTATTTTATTAGTATCTTGAAATTCATCTACAAGGACATATCTATATCTTTTAGATATATATTTTAAAAGTTCTTTATCAGATTTTAAAAGCATAGCTGTATTTATCAATAGATCATCATAGTCCATAGCATTTATTTCTTTTTTTAATTCTTGATATTTTATCCATATTTGTTCAATATCATTTTCATATTCTATTAAAAAAGAAGATATCTCTAATATAGATTCTCTTAAAGATTTTAATGTGTTAGAAGAATAACTTATTATTTTCAATATTACATTTTCTTTAGGTATTTTTTTTGCATAATCGCCTAATTTTTCACAGTATTCATTTCTTGCAATTTTCATTAGATCTTTTGAATCTTCACTATCAAGTATTGTAAAATTATTGTTAAAACCAATTTTGGATGCATATACTCTTAAGATATAATTACAAAAATGATGAAAAGTTCCCGCCATCATACCATTTAATTCCATATTAGTAACATTTTTTACTCTTTCTATCATTTGTTTTGCAGCAGCTCTTGTAAAAGTTAAAAGAAGTATATTTTCTGGTTTTATATCATTATAAATTAAATAAGCTATTTTATAAGTTATAACTCTTGTTTTTCCTGACCCAGGACCTGCAATAATCAATGATTTTCCATTTGATTTGATAACTGATTCATATTGTTCTTCATCTAATTCTTCTTTGAAAAATGCAGGAATTTTTGGCTGAATTTCAAAAACTCCTTCGTTTTCTAACATAAAAATCCCCCATTAAAATATTTTTTTGCCAAGCATCGCACTTAATTCTTTTAATTGAGCACTTCTACTTGGATGTCTTAATTTTCTAAGTGCTTTTACCTCTATTTGTCTAATTCTTTCTCTCGTTACATTGAAAAATTTCCCGACTTCTTCTAAAGTCTTTACTTTTCCATCTAATAATCCGTATCTCATCTTTAAAACTGTAGCTTCTTTTGGTTGTAATGTATCAAGTATCTTTTCTATTTCTTCTCTTAATATCATTTTAACTGCTGCTTCTTCTGGTTGATCAGCATTATTATCAGCCAAGAAGTCTCCTAATGAAGTATCATCATCATCAGAACCCCCTATTGGAGAATCAGCTGATATAGTTTCTCTTGCCGCTAAAAGAATTTCATCTATTTTTTCAACTGGTTTATCCATTAACTTTGCAAGTTCTTCATTAGTAGGATATTCTCCATTCTCTTGTAAATATTCTCTTATAACTTTATTCAATCTATTTATAGTTTCAACCATATGCACAGGTATTCTTATGGTTCTTGCCTGATCTGCTATTGCTCTTGTTATTGCTTGTCTTATCCACCAAGTTGCATATGTAGAAAATTTAAATCCTTTTTTCCAATCAAATTTATTTACTGCTTTTATCAGTCCTATATTTCCTTCTTGAATTAAATCTAAAAAACTCAATCCTCTTCCCGTATATCTTTTTGCTATACTTATTACAAGTCTTAAATTTGCTTTTATCAATTCATCTCTTGCTCTTTGATCACCTTTTTGTGCTCTCATTGCTATTAATCTCTCTCTTTTTGGTGTCAAAAGTCCAATTTTACCTATTTCTTTTAAATATATTTTTATGGGATCATTTAAAGATATATTATCAAACATTTGAAAATCTGTAGCATTAAAAATTTCATATAATTCTTCACTATCTGCTTGTTCTTCTTCATCATCTTCTTGCGTATCATCTATTATTTCAATACCTTCTTTTTCTAAAGCAAGATATATTCTTTCTATAAAATCAGAATCTATAAGATCAGCCATTTGTTGAGGTATAGCTTTATCTATCATTTCATATGTTAATGTATAATTATTATCAATCCCCATTTTTCTTAGGTCTAATACCATTTTTTCTAGTTTTTTTCTATATTTTGTTTTGTCCCTTTTTATTTTTACTTTATCATCATCTATTATTTCTAAGTTTCCTAAATCTTTTATTGCATCACTTACCTGAACTTTTGACGCCTTATCTTTTCCCATTTAAATATTCCCTCCATGCTTTTTTAATTTAGAATATAATTTTATTATGTCTTTTGTAATATTTGCTCTAATAAATGGTTCTTCAGTATTTTTTAATTCATCTTTTAATGATTCAATTTTTTTCAAAGTATTTATTCTATCTATTGATTTCATAAGTTTTGAATAAATTCTCTCTGGCTCAAATATATAATCAACTTTCCATATTTCAGATATTATTTGAGAAAGCTCTTCAGATGAATCCTCTATTATTTGAGAAAGTTCTTTTCCTTCTTTTAAAGAAGTTATAAATTCTCTTAATGGATTTTCTGGTAGTATATCTTCTTGTACGCTTTCTATCTTTTTTCTATACTCTGGAAATTTTAGCCATAAATATATAAAAGACTTACCTAAATCATATCTTATTTCTTTTTCGATAATTTGAGTTTTTTGTTTACTTTCATTTATTTTTATATTATTGATTTTTAAATTTTTTGATAATTCTATAAGAACTTTTTTTACAAAATCTTTTTCTCTATCTATTTTTTCTGATATTTTCTCCGAAAAAACTTCCATTATTTCAAATCTATTTGATTGCTGAATTTTTTTATACCAAATAGCCATTTCTTTGAGATATTCTTCTACAGCAAATTCATTTTTTAAATCATAATCTTTAGCTTTTACGTCTACTATATATTCATGAAATTTATACGATTTTTTTAGAATCTCAGCTATATATTTTTTATCATGTTTTTTTGTTAATTCATCTGGATCTTTTGCATCATAATTTGCAACAGCTACTTGAAAACCTTTTTCAAAGAGTAAATCTATAGATGAAATTGTTGCTTTTTCTCCAGCTTTATCCATATCAAACATAGTTATTATTTTATTTGTAGATTTAAACAATTCAAAAGCATGATCTTTTGTTAAATTAGAGCCCAGAACGGCTACTATATTTTTAAAGCCCATTTTATACATGGATATTGCATCGAAATATCCCTCGGTAATTATTGCAAAATCATTTTTTTGTATTATACTTTTTGTTTTATGATACATATACAATATTTTTGATTTTTTAAAATATTTATTTTCTTGACTATTTATATATTTAGGTGAGTTAACATTTTCTATAAGCCTTCCAGCAAAACCAACTAAACTTGAGTTATTATCTCTTATTGGAATTATTAATCTACCATTAAAAAAATCTCTGTCATTTTTTATTAATCCTGAATTTACTGCTATTTCTTTTTCTATCAAGGTATCTTCTAAAACTTTTTCAATTTCTTCACCCGTAGAATATCCAAATTCAAATTCTTCTGCAGTATCTTTATTTATATTTCTATTTTTCAGAAATTCCCAAACTTTATGATATGAAGGAAGATTTAATAATCTATCTATATAAAATTTATTTAAAGATTCATTCAATTCAATCTCTTTTGGCTTTTTATGCGATTTTAAATCAAGATTAACTCCAGCCATATCAGCACACTTTTTTAATGCATCCATAAAAGATTTATTTTCATATTCTTTTATAAAAGTTATAGCATCTCCATGAGCACCACAACCAAAACAATGATATGTTTGTGTTTCAGGAAAAATATAAAAAGATGGTGTATCTTCAGCATGAAAAGGACATAAAGCTGTATAGTTTTTACCAGCTCTTTTAATACTTATATAGCTTGATATTATATCTTCAATTTTTAGTATATTTTTTATTTCTTCAGCCTTTAACTTCAAATCTTCATAAGCCATATTTTATTTCTCCTTCTCTGACTAAAAAAGAACGGCTCTTTGTGAGCCGTTCTGGACATTTTTGTATATAAAAATATTATCTCTTTGAGAATTGTGCTCTCTTTCTTGCCTTTCTGAGACCAACTTTCTTTCTTTCTACAACTCTTGGATCTCTTGTAAGCATTCCCATTTTCTTTAGTTCTGTTCTCAAATCATTATCATATTCTAATAATGCTCTTGCAACACCAAGTCTAACTGCTCCAGCTTGTCCACTTAATCCTCCACCATGAACTCTAACAACAAAATCAAACTTGTTTTCCAATCCTACAACTGTTATAGGATCTATAGCATGTTTTTCCCAAACTGCATTCTTAAAATAATCTACAAATTTATCATAATCTTTTCCATTTATTTTTATTTTACCTGTACCTGGTCTTAAATGTACTCTTGCAACTGCGGTTTTTCTTCTACCAGTACCGTAGTAATCAATAAATTCAGCCATACTTAACCCTCCTTATTTAAGATCTAATAATTCTGGATTTTGAGCTGAATGTGGATGCTCTGTACCAGCATAGATCTTTAATTTTTTTAACATTTGTTTAGCAAGTAAATTTTTTGGAAGCATACCTTTAACTGCATGTTCCAAAACTCTTTCAGGATGTTTTTCCAACATTTCTTTAACGGATGTTGTTTTTAAACCTCCTGGGTAACCTGTATGGCGGTAGTATTCTTTCTGTTCCATCTTTTTACCTGTTAAATTTATCTTTTCTGCATTTATAACAACAACAAAATCTCCAGTATCTATACTTGGAGTATATATAGGTTTATTTTTTCCTTGTAATACTTTTGCAATTTGAGATGCTAATCTTCCCAATGTTTTTCCTTCTGCATCTACAAGATACCATTTTCTATCGATATCTTCTTTCTTTGCATGAAATGATTTTTGTGTCATTTTGGAATTCATTTTCCATCCTCCTTTCGTTATTTAACTCACTTTAATTCTTTTGTTTAATAAATGAGCAATAATCGAGTCTATAAAAAATTTTATTAAATTAAAAATAACCGTTAAAACAAAAAACTGAAACATATTTATAGGTAATGTATTTATAAATTCTGATGTTTTCATATTTGTATAAACAGGAATTGAAATAAAATAGTTCATAAAAAATAGTACAAATCCAACTATTAGACTATCTATAAAATATAATATCCATCTGTTTATTTTATCTTTGAATAAATTTAAAATACCTATAAAAACAAAACCAGATATAAAATTCATCAATATTCCTATAAGTCCTCCATCTCCACTTTTAAATATAAACAAAAAACTTTTTACTATAAGTGTTAAAAGAGATGGAACAAATCCATAAACTAAATTAGTGAATATTATCAATGAATCTGATGGATCAAATTTTAAAAATCCAACTACTGGAAAAATAGGAAATTCAATGAAAGTCAGTAAAAATGAAATAGCACCTATTATACCAGCTATTGCAATTTTTCTACTGCTGTTCATATCATATTACCTCTTAATTCTCAGCGTATACATTAGCATACTTTCTGTTGTTTTTAGTTTCAAATCTAACAATACCATCTGTTTTAGCAAATAATGTAAAATCTCTTCCTAAGCCCACATTCTTTCCTGGGTGAATTTTTGTACCTCTTTGTCTTAGAATAATTGATCCTGCTGGCACTCTAGAACCTTCTCCAGCTTTTACTCCAAGATACTTTGGATTACTATCCTTTTTGTTCCAATCGGAACCACGCTTTTTAGCCATTCTTCATTTCACCTCAACTTTCACGTAATCAGGATAATTTTTTTCAATTCCTTTAATCGTTTCTATTAAATATTTGACCAATTTATTTGAAAAGTCATTTTTTTCTAAAAGATCTATCTTTAAATAACCTTCAGAAATTTTAAATGAAGCTAACTTTTCTTTACTTAATACATTAGCAACAAATTGAGTCAAAGTACTGACAGCACTGCAAACTATATCTTTTTTATATAAATCATTTGATGCATGACCTTTTATAAGAATATAATTTTTTTCAAATAAAACTTTTATCATTACGCTTCAATAGTTTTTATTTTTAATTCAGTATAAAGCTGTCTATGTCCTTTTCTCTTTCTGAAGTTTTTTCTTCCTTTAAACTTTAGAATCTTTATTTTTCTATCTTTTCCATGTTCAACAACTTCAGCTGTAACCTTTCCACCTTCTATGAAAGGTTTACCAACCTTTGTTTCTGCATCATTCTTGAAGAATATTACTTTGTCAAAAACGAATTCTGATCCGGCTTCAACTCCATTAACCTTTTCAGTAATCAATGTTTGACCTTCTTCTACTTTATACTGCTTTCCACCAAAGTCAATAATTGCGTACATAAAGTCACCTCCTGTATTGGAATAATTATTATGGCCCAAGGTACTCAATCTTTGTTGAGCTTTGATACCAGGATCCATTTACGTATTTTATCATCATTTGAAAGAATTTTTATGAAAGTATTGTTAATTTTTTATAAGCAATAGTATTGATCTACAAGTTTTATTTTTTTGTTTTCTATCATTTTGTCAAAATAAGGTTTTAATTTAAATTCATTGACAAAATCCTTATGTATGCCTTTTAATATTCCACCATATTCTTTTATCTTTTTTAAATTATAATATAAAATTTTTTCAGGTTCTTCCCTTGAAAAAGCCGTCACTTCCATAGTATAATCTTTTAAAAATTTATAAAAATTCTTGGCAAATTCTTTATCTTCTTTAATTCTTTTAAATAACTCTTCATCTTCTATAAATTCATACTCTACATCTGTAAAACAATAATAATCAATTATTCCAATTTCATATTGGAATTTGTCTATTGCAAGAAAATCTCCTTGCTTATAAACATAAGATAAAAAAATTTTATCTTTATAATAAGTTATTCCACCAACTATTCCTTTTTTTATCAAATAAATCCCATTTAATTTTGAACCAAAACTTTTCAAATTCATAAAATTCATATTTTATCACCCTCTGAGATCATTTTATTGTTTATATATCTCATAGAGTAATCTACCCAATTGTTTATACCGTTGAATCTCAAAAATTCCCAATTTTTCTTTAAATATTTATTTATTTTATCAATATTTTCTATTTTTATAGCTGACATATAAACAAGATATAAAACAAGAGCTCTATCATTTATTGTAATAGCTATGTCTATTAATTCATCAAAAAATACTTCTAATTCAGATTGTTCAACTTCATATTTATTTAAACCTTTTTTAAAATAATTTATCAATTTTGATATATTGAGTTCTAAAATAAAATTTTTCAATAATTTTTTATATTCTTCAAAACTTTCTGGTAAATCTATTTGTTCTTCTTTATCAAAAAAGAAATTAAAATTATCAAAAAATTCTTTTAATTCATCATTTTCTTCAATATCAAAATATTCTTCATCATTATTACTAGAAAAAAGTTCCAATTTATAATTTATTATTTTATTAGGATCCGCATAGCTCTTTTCTATGGGAAAATACATTAAATTATTTGTTATTTTTGAAATTTCTTGAATAAAATTTTTTATTATAGAATCATCTATATCATTAAAATCATCAAATTCTTCTATTTTAATATTCGACAAAGACTTCAAACCCTTTGCAATAGGTAATTGCAATATATAAGAAACAATAGAAATAAAAGTACCCTCTAAATACTCCTTATTACCATCTGTTAATCTACCTTCTCTTATATAAAATATTTTTTTTGGTATTTCTCCTTCTTTTATAAAATATTTTCCTTTTTTTAACTGTATCATAGTTAAAGCCCCTTTTCACTTATAAACTCTATTATTAAAGATGCTTGATCAGGATATAAATATTTTATTTCATCTGATATATTCAAAAGTTTTTTCTTGATTTCATCTGTAATACTTATATTTTCTAAATAATTTCTTAGATTGTATCCATTTTGTATAAATGAATAAGGATCTTTCATAAAATCTACGAGATTGATATTTTTCCATTCATTTATTCTATTAACTACATCTGGATATATATATTCTAATTGTGAATTTGCTTCTTTTAATTTTTCATTCAAATCATCTGTAGAGTATTTTAATTTTGAAAATTTTAAATATTCTATAACATCCATTCCCTTTGAAACAAAAGTTATAGGGTCTTCAAAAAAATCCAGTTTTTGTTCATCATCATATGCATTCATATATTTTGGAACTTTCAAATTATAACCCGAATATATAAAGTTTTTTACTATATTTCCAGCTACAGGAACAGCCGATGTTGAAGATAATAAATCTACACCATCTACTCTAACTACTATACTTTTGTTTCCAGTATATCCTGAAAACCATGTCGATAACTCAGGAGTTCCCGTTTTTCCATGAAGATCTATTCCTTCTATATTTATTCTCTTTGCAGATCCTCTTTCTACAACTTGTCTCAATAGATTATTCATAGAAGAATAAGTCTTTATAGATATTTCATCTATTTTTTTATCTATCTCAGGATATTTTTTGTATATTAAATTACCTTTTCTATCATATATTTCTGATATTGTATATATTTTTGGTATTAATCCATAGTTTGGAAATATTGTAAAAGCTTTTATTAATTCAAAAGGATTTGTTTCAACAGTTCCCAATGCAAGTGTTAAATCTTCTGGATACATGCCTTTAAGTCCTATATCAGATTCTAAAAAATTCTTTATTTTTTCTATTGAATCTGTTGGTGATTTTTCAATATGAGTTGCTAAATATATAGACGGTATATTTATAGATTTAACTATGGCATCTTCAAGACTTATTTCACCTCTAAAATTTTTGTCATAATTATTTGGTCTCCATCCTCCAAAATCCATAGGTTCATCGGGAAGTATAGTATCGAATGTATAGCCTTTATCTAATGCTAATGCATAATAAAAAGGTTTTATCACAGAACCAATTTGTTTATTAGAAATGAATATCGAGTATTCTCCACCCCAAAAAGATTCAACAGATCCGGTCTTATTATTTATAACTATTGAAGATTCAGAAGCATTTAATGTAAAAGAATCATATAAATCTCTATTAAAAGTTGTTTTTATTTTATAACCTCCACCTTTTAAGTTTAATGCTTCTTCTTCTTTTTTTACTTGATAAATAAAATCTAAATAATCCTCTTTATAATCTAATTTATATATTTGTATATCATTAACCATTTTTTCTATGTTTGATTTATCAAACTTTATCAATTCATTTCCATGAATGGAATTTAAAAGAATTGAAGCTTGATTTTTAGCTCTATCTGGATATTTATACGGATTATATAATTCTGGTCCATTAATTATTCCAACTAACATAGACATTTCATTATAATCTAAATCATTTAAATCTTTTTTGAAATATCTCTCTGAAGCCGCCCCAAATCCAGAAATATCATTTCCAAGATAAACACTATTCATATAAGCCTCTAATATTTCATCTTTTGTATAAGATCTTTCCAAGAAAAATGCCAGCATCATATCCATAACTTTTCTCATAATAGTTTTTTCATTGGTCAAATATAAAGTTTTCGCGAGTTGTTGACTCAAAGTTGATCCACCTTGAGAAAAAGATCTATTTTTAATATTTATAAGAGTAGCTCTGAACAGAGCCTTTATATTAACTCCATAATGCTCATAAAAATCCCTATCTTCAGACCATAAAAGCATATATATTAATTCTTCTGGAATATCTTCTAAATTAACATATTTGTATTTTGTTGGGAGAATACTTTCACCATCTTCGAACAAATATGTATTATAATTTGAATTGACAAAAAATATGGATGATGTATTTTTATAAAAATTACTTGTATGTATAAATAAAAATATAAAGAAAAATATTCCTATAAAAAATCCTATTAAATAACTTTTCAACTTTATTCCTCCAATTATTAATTTTTCAAAACAAATTATATCATATAGTTCTTAAAATTTTTTTATATTTAATAATTTGATGAAATTAATTTAGTATAATTATAAAGCTTAAGTTTTTAAAATAAAACTAAAAAAACATAATAATATTATTATGATATGATAAAATGGAAGGAGTATATTTTTTATGAAATATATGTTAAAATTAAAAAAATATGGGAATTTAGCTTTCACTTCACATAGAGACTTCATAAGCATCATAGAATATACCTTGAGAAGAGCTAAATGTCCTCTTGAATTTTCTAAAGGATTTAGTCCAAAACCAATTTTTTCTTATACTTCAGCTTTACCTTTGGGATATATCAACAGAGAACTTTATATAATAGTAAATACAAAAAAAAGCTTTAATTTTGAAATTTTGAATTCTTGTTCTCCAAAAGGTCTTAAATTAATAGAATTTCAAGAAAAAAATGATGATTTTAATATCAATGAAGAAATAGATAAGTTTAAATTTAGAATATATATATCTGAAAATATATATGAAAACTTTAAAAATATGGATTTAATTCAAAAGGGACAAAATTTTTACAATAAAAATGAAATTTTTGAAGACTTGAAATGTTATAATAATAATAATAAAATATACATATTAGAATTTTTTCAAAATACAAAAAATATTTTTAATTTTTATAAAATAATAAATAAAATGAACTTAAAGAATTTTATTTATTATCCTTACTGTATTGAAACCGTCTGGAGGGGTTAATATGAAAAAAATTATTGTTGTCGATGATTCTGAAGTATTGAGAAAGATAATAACTTTTAATCTTAAAACATCTGGTTATGATGTGATAGAAGCATCTAATGGAAAAGAAGGCTTAGAAAAAATTTTATCAGAAAAACCTGATCTCGTATGCCTTGATATTATGATGCCCATAATGGATGGCTTTACAGTATTAAAAGAACTTAAAGGTATAGATATAAAAATTCCGATCATAGTATTAACTGCTAAAGGTGGAGAATCTGATGAAGAAACAGCCTTATCACTTGGTGCAAAAAAAGTATTAACAAAACCGTTCAGTCCAAAATCTTTAATAGATACGGTAAATGAATTAGTGGGTGAATGATATGTTTGATGCAAAGTCTCTCTATTCAAAATTAAATAATGCTTTAAAAATATACACAGATGAAGAAGAAAATGTGAATGTACTATATGAAAGAATTAATTTTTTAACAGATAAACATCTTTCAGAGTTAAATAATTATAAAATACAAATAGAAGAAAATACTATGATTCTTCAAGCTCAATTTGAAGAAATTTCTAAATTATATGAAGAATTGACTACCGTTTTAGAAATTTCTAAGCTAATTTTTTCGACTAAAGATCCAAGACTGTCTATAGAACAAATAGTAAAAAGACTTAAAGATACTGTAGATTTTAAAAATGTTATAGTTGGAGAATTTGTAGACTTTGAAACTCAAAATGTAAATTTTAACCCTTTATATTTGGAATTAAGAGATATGAACTTTGAAAATATAGAACCAATTCTTTATCTTTTAAAAAAAATAGACTCTCCAAAAACAATTTTAAGAGAAAAGGACTCTGTTAATCATACTGAAAGTTCTTTTTTATTAATTCCTATAAAATCAAAACTAAAAATATGGGGTTTTATTTTATTATATGGAAAAACAGATAATTCGATTTTTCTTGCTTCAGACAAAAAAATAATGGAATCTGTTTGTGAGCAACTCGCTTTTGGATTCGATACTATAAATTATTTAAATGAAAAAATTAAACAACAAAAATTTGATGAGCAATTAAAAATAGCAAAAGAAATTCAAAATTCTTTATTGCCAAAAAAAATACCTAATATTTTAAATTGTCAAATATCAGCTTTTTACAGATCTGCTTATGATGTTGGTGGAGATTATTATGATGTCATAAAAATAAATGATAATGAAGTTTTAGGTTTATTGGCAGATGTATCTGGAAAAGGAGTACCAGCAGCATTGATAATGAGTTCTATGAGAGCAGTTGTCAGAAGTAGAATCGAAGCTGGAGATAGTATTGATTCTCTTGTAAAATACGTAAATAATTATTTGGAAAAGAATATACCTGATGATAGATTTGTAACAGCTATTTTTATTCTATTGAATTCAAAAGAAAAAAATGTTAAAATCGTAAATGTGGGACATAATAATTGTCCTATTTATCTTGATTCTAATGAGTATACTTCAGTAGCAACAGGTCTTCCTTTGGGTATATTTGAAGATATAGACTTCAAAATAGAAAAATATTCTTACAAATCTGAATTTCTATTCATATCTTATACTGATGGAATAACAGAAGCAAGAAATGAAGAAAAAGAAGAATATGGAACAAAAAGACTGGAAAATTTAATAAAACCGATAATAAACGAAAACACAAATGTAATAGTTAACCGTATAATTGATTCGGTGGACAATTTTGTGAAAAGTGCTCCTCAACATGATGATACCACAATTTTAGTGATGAAAGGTTTTTAGGAGGGATAATATATGTCAGGGCATAATAAGTGGGCTAATATTAAACATAGAAAAGGTGCTCAAGATGCGAAAAGATCTAAAGCTTTTACTAAGATCATAAGAGAAATAACTATAGCCGCAAGAGATGGCGGTGGAGATGCTGATGCTAATCCAAGATTAAGATCTGCAGTAGATAAAGCTAAAGCGGCAAACATGCCAAAAGATAAGATTGAAACAGCTATTAAAAAAGGTACAGGAGAACTTGAAGGTGAAGAACTAACAGAATTATTATATGAAGGTTATGGTCCAGCAGGCGTTGCTTTGTTAATATCTGTTGTTACAGATAATAAAAATAGATCTGCTCAAGAAATAAGACATCTTCTATCAAAAGGTAATGGTTCTTTAGCTGAAGCTGGAGCGGTTTCTTGGAATTTTGAAAGAAAAGGTTTGATAAAAGTTCCTAAAGAAGAGGTTTCTGATATGGAAGAATTTATGATGCAAGCTATTGAAGCTGGCGCTGAAGATATAACTGAAGATACAGACCCTATAGAAATAACTGTTGAACCAGATTTAACTTCAGACGTAAGAGAAGCTTTAAAAGCAGATGGTTATTCGATAGAAGATGAATTAACCTATAATCCAAAAACAACAGTAAACATTTCAGGCAATGATGCTGAAAAATTATTGAAACTTTTGGATAACTTAGAAGATAATGATGATGTTCAGCAAGTATTTGGAAATTACGATATTGATGATGCTGAACTCGAAGAATTATCAAAAAAATTAGGTTAAAAATACCTTTTATATAAAATGGGGACTCTGATCCCCATTTTAATTTATATTGGGGGATATTATGAAAAAATGTATGATATTAATTTTTATTATTATAAATACCTTTGTTTTCACAAGTACTTTTAAACTAACAAATGATTATGGAAAATATTTAAATAATAGAATGGATTTTGATATAGAATTTGAAGACCTATATGATACATCTTTAAACTATAATTTTAAATTAAAAGAAAGAGAATTTGAAACATCCAATCTTATAGATATTTTTAATTATTTTGATTTTTCTCAACCAGGATTTAAAATTCATTATAGATTTATAGATGACAAAAAAGATATTTTTTATGTCAAAAATTCTTTTGACTCTTTTCATATGATAATAGATGATTATATAATATTAAATATGAAAGATCTATACTTTGGTATTTATTTTAATAAAGAATATTTCAGTACTTCTTTTTGGTTTAAAGTCAATGACTTTTATGACTCAGCATATGCTTTAACATTAAAAAACAAAGATTTATTTGGTATATCTTTAAATTTTCAAAATCATGATATAAAACCCTATTTATTTTTTAAAAATATATATTTAAATTTTGAAAATTTCAATTTAAATGAGATAATTATAATGGAAAAAGAATTTAATATATATTATAATATAAAAACAGGAAATTTAAATATTAATTCATTTTACTTCGAAAAACATGAAGATAATTTTATAATAAGATTTCCAATAAACAAAAATATTTTTTTAAGTTATTCAAATGATGGGATAGGCATTTCAATAAGTATCCAAATATAATGGAGGTGTTTTTATGGGCGATAGTATCCTTTATTCTTCACCATATAATGATGATGATTATGAAAAATTTTTAAAGGACCTTATTAAAAGATTTGAAATGGATTTAACCGGCTATAAACAACATAGAGTGAGAAGAAGAATTGATATGCTCATGAGAAAACATGATTATAAATCTTATAGCGAATATTTTAATGATTTGAAAAGTTCAGATATATTATGGGATGAATTCTTGGACAAACTTACCATCAATGTTACAGAATTTTTTAGAAATCCCGAAAAATGGGATTATCTAAAGAAAGATCTGCTTCCAAAATTATACAAAGAAGCTAATAATTCTTTAAAAATTTGGAGTGCAGGATGTTCAACTGGTGAAGAACCTTATACCTTATCAATAATATTGAACGAATCTAATATGTCAAGAAATTCAAAAGTAATAGCGGCTGATTTAGATAAATTCGTTTTAAAAAGAGCTCAAGAAGGTATATATGATGAAAGAAGCCTTGTAAATGTTGATAATTCGATAAAAACAAAATATTTTACAAAACTTCAAAATAATAAATATCAAGTTTCTCCAAAATTAAAATCCCTTATAAATTTTAAAAGAATTAATTTATTAACAGACAAATTTGATACAAATCATGATTTAATAATTTGTAGAAATGTTGTTATTTATTTTGATAATCCAGCAAAAGAAGCACTTTATAAAAAATTTGCGGATGCTTTAAAACCTGGAGGCGTTTTATTCGTTGGATCTACAGAAAGAATTTTTAATTATAGAGAAATAGGATTAAAAACAATAGCGCCTTTCTTCTATCAAAAGGAAAATTAAAATGAGTTGGACAATACCTATAATAATACTCTTAGACCAGTTAACTAAGTACTGGTCTGAGAGTGTTTTAAAATTAAATCCAATATCCTTAGGAATCTTCAAATTGACATATGCTGAAAATACCGGTATAGCTTTTGGAATGCTATCAGAAAAAGCTTATTTTCATGGTATTTTTTCAACATTTATTGCAACCATATTATTAATATTTAGAGATAAATTAAGAAGCAAATCTAAAATTTTAGATCTATCATTATGCTTTATAATTGGCGGTGCAATAGGAAATATAATAGACAGAATCAGATTTGGTTATGTAGTAGATATGTTTTATGTTCCTTATTTTTCAATCTTCAATATAGCTGACTCTTTTGTAACAATAGGTGGTTTTTTACTTGTAATATATTTGATATGGGGGAACAAGAATGATAGAAAAAATTTTAGTAGATGAAAATGAAAAAGATGAAAGATTAGATAAGTTCTGTTCTAAAAAAGTTCCGGATTGGATTTCAAGAAATTTTATACAAAATTCTATAAAAAATGGTTCAATAAAAGTGAATAAAAAAATAAAAAAACCTAATTATAAAATTAAAACTGGTGACCTAATATACATAGAAGTACCAGAAAAACCAGAAAAACCAGAGATCTTACCAGAAAATATAAATTTAAATATTATATATGAAGATGATGATATAATAGTAATAAATAAACCATACAATATGATAGTTCATCCAGCAGGAAAAATATATAATGGAACTTTGGTAAATGCATTAAAAGGTCATATAGATGATTTTGAAGATATTGGTGATGAATTAAGAACAGGCATAGTTCATAGATTAGATAAAGATACTTCCGGATTAATAATTGTAGCAAAAAACAATATGGCCAGAGAAAATCTTTCAAAACAATTTCAAGAAAGAACTATAAGAAAATTTTATATTGCACTTACTAAAGGCCCTATTCAAAGACCTCAAGGAATTATAAATAGACCTATTTCACGTCATCCAACACAAAGACATAAAATGGCTATAATAGAGGGCGGAAAAGAATCTATCACTAAATATAAAATTATTAAAAAATTTAATAACAATTTAAATTTAGTATGGATAAACTTAAAAACAGGAAGAACACATCAGATTAGAGTTCATTTTAAATATTTAAAATCTCCGCTTTTAGGCGATAGTACTTATTCAAAAATCGGAAAATTTGAAAACGAATTATGTATAAATAGACAAATGCTTCATGCGGTGAAAATGAATTTATTTCACCCAAGAACAAATGAATGGATGGAGTTTATAGCCCCTATTCCTGATGACTTTAAAAATGCAATCAAAAATATCTATAATAAATATGGTGATTAATATGAATGTATTAGGTCCTGTGAAAACATCTTTAACTATAGGCAAATCCTATATACAGATGAGAGATTTGATACAAATTTCAAAAAAAATGAAAATAGAAACTATTATATTAAAAGAACCTCATCCAAAATCATGGATGGGGTTTATTTTTCTATGTAAAATTAATAATATTAGACCTATAATAATTTATGAAAAAAATGATAAAAATTATTTATTAAAAAATGAAAAAGATATAATTCTTGCAATAAGGGACTATAACAATGTCTATTCTATAAATCTTGAACCTATAAACCTTTCAATTCCAGAAATAATTTATCCTTGTTATGAATTAAAAAATTTTTTTGATGACAAAGAAAATTATTCTATAGAAGATTATAAGAAGAATTATTCCCAATTAAAAGAAATTTCTAAAATTGATATAAATTATAATATTGAAAAAATAAACGTTGGAATTCCTTATATTGGAAATTTTGAAGATTTGAAAAAAGAATTATCAAAAAATAATCTCGATGAAAATGAAATAAAAATTTTAAAAGAAGAATTAAAAGTTATTAAAGAATTAAATGTATCTAATTACATATTAAATGTGAAAAAAATAATAGATATTGCTAAAAACAATAAAATATCTGTGGGACCAGGAAGAGGATCTGCTGTCAGCTCTTATTTAGTATATAAACTTGGAATAACAAAAATTAATCCTTTAAAATATGATTTATTATTTGAAAGATTTTTAAACATTTTTAGAAAAGAATTACCAGATATAGACATAGATATTGATTCAACTCAAAGAAATTATTTAATAACCCTTTTAGAAAAATATTATGGAAAATATAAAATTGCTCAAATAAGAACATATTCAACTATGAAATTTAAATCTGTTTTAAAAAAATTAAAAGATAACTTTGAATATATTCCTTATTTAAAAAATCCCATAAGATCTTCCGAAAATTATGAATTATATAAAAAATCAGATTCAAAAACAAAAGAAATTCTAAAAATCGCTTATTATTTTGAAGGATTAGAAACAGCTGAATCAACTCATGCTGCAGGCATAATAATTTCTAATAAAGATTTAAGAGGTATTTTGCCTATTGATTTTAAAGAATTTCCAATAATAGAATATCAAATGGAAGATTTGAAAAAACTCAATATAGAAAAATTTGATATTCTTTCATTAGATACTTTAAACTTTTTAAAAATGATACAAGCTAAAGAAACTTTTGATGAACTTCAAAACACTTATATTTATGATGGTATTTCTAAAGGTTTAACGAAGGGAATTTTCCAATTGGAATCTAAACTTGGAAGAAAAGTTTCTTTAAAGATTAAACCAAAAAAATTCGAAGATTTAATATTATTAATAGCCATGAATAGACCTGGCCCTTTAGAATCTGGAATGCTTGATGAATATCTCGACAATTCTTCACCAGATTTCTTAAAAAAAATATTTCCTGAAACTAATGGTGTAATTGTTTATCAAGAACAAATAATGAAACTGGGACAAAAAATAGGTGGTTTAGATAAAAATGAATCAGATCTTTTAAGAAAAGCAGTTGCAAAAAAAGATTTACATAAATTATCTCCAATTAAAAATAAATTCATAAAAAATGCCTCCCAAAAGATAGGTGAAGAAAATTCAATAAGAATATTTTCAAAAATTGAAATGTTTGCACAATATGCTTTTGCAAAATCACATGCTTCAGCTTATGCTCATATTTCATATTGGATAGCTGAAGAAAAATTTAAAAACCCTTCTAAATTTGTATTTAATTACATAAAATTAAGAGGATTAAACACTGATATAATAAATGAATGTTCTTTTTTAAACACAAAAATATATAATCCTTCTCTAAAATATCCAAAAGGATTTTATTCACAAGAATATATATTTCCTCCTATTTCTTGTATAAAAGGTATTGGAAAAAATATAGAAGAACTTTTTTCCAACTATAACATTAAAAATTTTGAAGAGTTCATAAATATATGTATATCAAAGAAAATAACAAGAAATATAATAGAAATTCTTATTCGATCTGGAGCTCTTGATTTTATAAACATTAATAGAAAAATGTTCTTAAGAGAATCTACTAAACTATTAAGAGGAGAATTAGAAGAATTAAAAGAAATAGAAAGCAGTGTTTTTGGAAATACCATAACAGAAGATACTAAAGAAATTAAAACTACTATTGAAGATTTAATAATATATGAAACTGAAACCATAGGACTTCCCCTTTCACAAAATAAATTAAATAATTTATCTAATGAATTACATAAAAAATATTTAAGTAATAAAACTTTCAATATAATAGGTTATGCCTATAAAAATTTTATATTTGATAGTAGTGGCATTATATATGATAAGAAAATATATCATAAAATACCTACTAAAATAATAAAAAAGATTTGACTATGATAGTTCTATACACTATCTTTAGTCAAATCTTTTTTTATTCTTCAGTTACATATTTATTTGATGCAAATTGTAATAATAAAATACCTATTATAAAAAAAGTAATATTAATTATCCAAAAATAAGTAAAAGACATATCTTGAATAGATGCTGAAAATCTTATTGTATCTGCCAAATACTTTATTGGCATTATATATGATAGCCATCTTATAGAAGAAGGTATCAATTCTAAAGGGAAATATACTCCAGCAAAAAAAGTCATAACCATATAAAGAATAGATGAAGCATTTTGAGCAGTTTCAACTTTTTTAAATATCAATAATAATAAAATACCAAATCCCATCATAGCTATTGATGCACAAAAAATAGATATAATCAATAATAACCAATTAAATTCAAGTCCTGTATTGAAAATTATTATGCTGAATAATATATTTAAAAATACTGCAAAAAAATTTAAAATTATTTGAACAAAACTCGAAGAAAAAACAAATTCAATTGGTTTAACTGGGGTAGTCATAAATTTTTTTATAATATTTTCTTTTTTATATCTTCCAAAAATAGTAATGACTGAAAACATTCCTCCAGAAAGTATAGATATAGCCAAAGCCCCTGTAATTATAAATCCAAGATCTGTAACTTTTTTCTTTCCTACTGCAACTACTTCATCTTCAATGATAAAAAAATCTTTTAAATTTTGATAATTATATCTCTTCAAAGAATTATCAATTTCAGATTTTATATTTTGAAAATTTTGATAATTAGTTAGATCATTTGTTAAATATATATAATAACTATTTTCTTTATTTTCTATTCCATACTTTAATTCACCATTCTCAACATCTTTTTTTAATTTTTCTACATCTTTATAAAAAATAATCTCATAATTTTTTAAATATTCTTTAAAATCTTCTTCAATTTTTAAAACTCCAATTTTTGCAAGATCTTTTTCATTATCAAATGACCCTCCTTCTCCAAACAAAGTTCCAAATATTATTATAAAAAGGAGTGGGAAAAATACAGTAAAAAATAAACTGATTTTATTTCTAAAGGTTTCCATCCAAAAAACTTTTAATAAATGTATAGTTCTATTTTTCATCTGACATCACCCTTTTAAAATTAAATGAAAATAAAATTAATCCAATTAAAAACCAAATAGCAGGTACAATTATATTAATAATACCTATAGAATCTCCAGAAAGAATATTTCTAAGTCCATCAACCATATATGTTGCTGGATTTATATAAACATACCATCTAACGAAAGAAGTTATTTCTTTTGTAGGAAAATACAAACCACTTAAAAAAATAGTTATAAAATAAACAATATTTGAAACAGAAGATGCCGTTCCTATACGTCTAAAAAATGATGCTATTATAAGTCCAAATGAAAGTGCCGTTATACAACAATAAAGTAAGAAAAATATAAATTTATAATTAAAAATCAAAGTTGATATATTTAAAAATGATGCCTCAAAATAAAGAAGTATTATGGCTAAAAATAAAATACTAAAATTTGAAATCAAAAAAGAATAAAAATAATGGCTCATTTTTAAAGGTGTAACAAAAACTCTTTTAATAATTCCTCTATTTTTATAATCCACAAAATTCAATGGAAGATTAAAAATAGAAACAGTTAATATTGCCATCATTAATATACCAGGAAAAATAAAATCTTCATAAACAAAACCTTCATCATTTGTATTTAAATAAATATAATCTGTTTCTATATTTAATTCTCTTCCCATAGTATTGAACCTTAAATTTATTTCATTTAATACACTTGAAAAAACCTCTGAAGTAATTTTAGAATAGCTTTTTTGAGTTCTATATATTTTTATAATAGGTTTATCATCATTCAAATTAAAAAAATTAACTTTATTAATATCTTCTGGGAAATATGCTATTATATCGATATTATATTCTTTCAGATCTTCTAAAGATTTTTCAAAATTTTCATATTTAGATATTTTAAATGTTTTTTTAAATTCTTCATCTTCAAATACATTATTTAAAATATTTTTTAATATACCAATATCTTGATTTTCATAATAAATTCCAACTTTAAATTCTATATTTTCTTCATTATTTTGTACATTTCCAAATATTGAAATAAAAAATAATAAAAATATTGATGGAAATATTATAGTCCAAAAAACACTATCAAATTGTCTAAAATTATCTTTTATCATAGCTGATGTAAGTTTAAACCATCTCATAAAATCACTCCTAATCTCTTAATGACCTTCCAGTTAATGTTAAAAAAACATCTTCAAGATTTGGTTTTCTAACCTTTAAATTATCAATTTTAAAATTTTTTTCTTTTGAATATTCAAAAATCTTTATGAGAGATTTTTCAACATCATCAGTTTCATATTGATAAACATCATCAACTTTCTTTAAATCTCCATTAAATAAATCTATATT
The DNA here is from genome assembly GCF_003148465.1 of Oceanotoga teriensis. Classification (NCBI taxonomy): domain Bacteria; kingdom Thermotogati; phylum Thermotogota; class Thermotogae; order Petrotogales; family Petrotogaceae; genus Oceanotoga; species Oceanotoga teriensis. The sequence continues at coordinate 47,013 of NZ_QGGI01000012.1, read as the reverse complement.
TGAATCAAAATCTAAAGTTTCAAAAGTTATTAATGAATTCATATTCAATGATTTTATAAGTTTATCTACAGTTCCTTCAGCAATTATCTTACCATGATCTATAACATATATATAATCTGCAAGAAATTCTGCTTCTTCCATATAATGCGTTGTAAGAACTACTGTTTTCCCTCTTTTTTTAAAATCATCAATCTGTTCCCATAAATTTCTTCTTGCCTGTGGATCTAATCCAGTAGTAGGTTCATCTAAAAATATAATATCAGGATCATTAACTATAGCACAAGCAAGTGCTACTCTTTGCTTTTGTCCACCAGATAAATTTTTCATTCTCGCTTTTCTTTTTTCTTCAAGATTTAAATCTTTGAGTAAAATATTTGTTTCTATACTTTTTTTATATAATCCACCAAAAGCTCTTATAATTTCTTCAACCGTTAAATTGTCAAAAAAAGTAGTACTTTGAAGTTGAACTCCTATTCTTTCCTTTATTTTTCTGTCTATCTCAAAAACTTTTTCACCAAAATAATATATATCCCCCATAGTAGGTTTTCTAAGGCCTTCTAAAGTCTCAACAGTAGTAGTTTTACCTGCGCCATTAGGGCCAAGTATAGCAGTAGTTTTACCTTTTTGTATACTCAAAGATATTCCATCAACCGCTTTTACATCCTTATAATATTTTTTAAAATTTTCAATCTTTAAAATATCTTCCATATTAAATACCCCCTTATAAATCAATGTTATAATTATTTTAATTCTATCATAAAAGTTTAAGTGAATTTTAAGAAATCTGATATCTTGGTATTTACAGGAATATCTTATAATATTATTGGCATAAAAAGTTTAGGAGGAAAAAATTATGCAAATAGATGAACTTTTTTTAAATAACGGTGCTTCAATTCAAAAAAATATCGACAATTTTGAAAAATATGTTAGAAGACAAGTAATGGCAAGATTTCTTGTAAGATATGAATTATTTAAAAAAATAAAAGAAGTAAAAGGAAATATTGTAGAATGTGGAGTTTACCATGGTGGCGGTATTTTTGCATGGGCAAAATTATCTACTATACTTGAACCTTATGCACTTTATAGAAAAATAATTGGTTTTGACACCTTTGAAGGATTTCCAACAATTTCAAATGAAGATATTTCTAATGAAAAAAATAAAAATTTAAGATTAAATGGTATGAATCCAAAATTTGATGTTTATCAAGATCTTTTAAACTGTGAAAAGCTATATGATGAAAATAGATTTTTAAACAATTTTTCAAAAATCGAATTGATAAAAGGTAATGCGATTAAAACAATTCCAGAATATGTTAAAAATAATAATCATCTTACAATTTCAATGTTATTCTTAGATTTCGATCTATATGAACCAACAAAAATTGCTTTAGAATATTTATACCCTAAAGTTGTTAAAGGTGGAATAATTGTGTTTGATGAAATAAATAATCCCATTTGGCCAGGAGAATCTCAAGCAATTTATGAATACTTTAATAATTTTAATGATTTAAGAATTAAAAAATTTGATTTTGAACCTAAAATGTCTTATATAATAAAAGAATAGCAGTAATACTGCTATTCTTTTATTTAAATAATTTTTTTAAATTTTCATCAAATGGTGGTTTAATAACACCTTTTTCGGTAATTATCGCAGTTATCAAATCATTTGGAGTTACATCAAAAGACGGATTAAAGACCTTTACATTATCCATAACCATCTTTATTTTATGGCATAGCCTCACTTCATCATGATTTCTTTCTTCAATAGGTATATCTTCACCTGTTTTAGTTTTCATATCTATAGTTGAAAGTGGTGCCGCTATATACATAGGAATACCATGTCTTTTTGCAAGAACAGCAACAGAATATGTTCCTATTTTATTTGCTGTATCTCCGTTGGCAGCAATTCTATCCGCGCCAACAACAACGGCATCTATCTTTCCTTGATTCATTACCCATCCAGCCATATTATCCGATATCAATGTTGTATCTATACCATCTTGCATTAATTCCCAAACAGTTAACCTTGCTCCTTGTAAATAAGGTCTTGTTTCGTCAGCATAAACTTTTATATTCTTTCCTGATTCAATTGCACCTCTTATAACACCCAGTGCTGTTCCATAATCAACAGTTGCAAGTGCTCCAGCGTTACAATGAGTCAAAACTGTATCACCATCGTTTAATAATTTTCCACCATTTAGTCCAATCGCTTTATTAATTTCTATATCTTCTTTCGCAATATTTACTGCTTCTTTTTCAAGAAGAATACTCATTTCTTTCGTTTCTAAATTCTCTATTTTATCTTCTATTAAACTATACATTCTATTCAAAGCCCAAAAAAGATTAACAGCTGTTGGCCTTGTCTTTGAAAGTTCTATTTTTGCATTTTGCATTTTTTTGATATAATTTTGTTTATCTTCTGAATCAAATTCAAAAGAAGCCAAAGCCATTCCAAATGCAGCTGTAGCTCCTATAGCTGGTGCACCTCTAACTATCATATCTTTTATAGATATAGCAGCTTGTTTATAATTAGTACATTCAAAAAATATTTCTTCTAAAGGCAAATATCTTTGATCGATAAGAATTAACTTATTATCTATCCATTCCATGGACATACCTTTTAATTTTCCCATTTATATTCATTCCTTTCATTATAGATATATTAAAATTATACAATAGAGTATAAAAATTTACAAATAAAAAATGCATGATTTCTAAGTTTTAAGAAATCATGCATTTTATTATAACTTTATATGTATTTAAATTAAGATATTTTAGTTTCTATGTCTTGAATATCTTCATTAAGTTTATTATCTTGTGTTTCATACTCTAAATCAGAATAAACTTTTAATCCCGTACCTGCTGGAATTGGTTGTCCAACAATTACATTTTCTTTAAGACCTTTTAAGAAATCATCTTTGCCTTCAATTGCAGCCTCAGTTAATATTTGTACAGTTTGTTGGAATGAAGCTGCTGATAACCATCCTTCTCTTTCTAGGGAAGCTTTGGTTATTCTGAGAAGTTTTCTCTCAGATTGTATGGTAGATTTAGGATTTACTAAATATGTTTTTTGTGTTCCTATTATTTCTATTTCTTCTTCATCATTTAAAACTTCTTCATAATCTTCATAAACTTCTATTTCTTTTATTTTTGCTTCTATTATTTCTTTCAACATATTTTCTGTTATTTCATCATATTTAGAGAATATTTTATCTTCTTCCTCATTCTCTGAAGGAATTATAACTTTTCTAGCCAATCTTTTACCTATTACTTCTTTTCTATTATCATCTATTCTTGAATTTTCTTTTAAAATAGATTCATTTATCTTTCTCGATCTATTAAAAGGTAAAAGATCTCCTGGCATATAGTCTGTATCTCCACCATCAGTAATTTCTACTTTATTTAACATCTGTCTTATTATAATTTCAAAATGTTTATCATGAATATCAACACCCTGTTCAGCATATATTTTCTTTATTTCTTTCAAAAGATATGTTGAAACAGCTTCAACGCCTAGATCTGATAGAACTTTTCTTGGTTTTATATTTCCAGAAGTAAGTCTTTCACCTTCAAGTACTCTATCTCCTTCTGCAACCACTGGTTTTGTTCTATAATCGGCATCAAATGTATGTAATTCATGTTCTGTATCTTCTACTATAAATTTGAGTTTTTTACTTCTCTTATCTGATTCATCTCTTGTTATAGACCTTACTGTACCCTTAACAGTTGAGAATATACCTTCAGGTCCCTTGAGCTTCTTTCTTGCTTCAAACAATTCTTCTGCTCTTGGCAATCCCTGTGTAATATCAGAAGCAGTTGCAATACCACCTGTATGGAAAGTTCTCATTGTAAGCTGTGTTCCAGGTTCACCAATGGATTGAGCCGCTATAACTCCAACAGATTCACCTATATTAACATGTTTATGACTTGCAAGATCCATTCCATAACATTTTGCACATAATCCAGATTCTGATTCACAAGTTAAAGGTGACCTTATATAAATAAGTGGTCTAACCAAAACTTTTTCTATATTATGTCTTTCTAAAATAGATGCTGTTTTTTCATCAATCTTTTCTTGGTATTTCAACAATGTAATTTCTTTTCCATTTTCATCATTTACATTTATATCTTCACCAACATGAACAAAATTGACTGCTTTATAATCTTTAACTCTTATATTTGTTATATTATGTAATTTTAATTCTTCAATAGCTTCCTTAGTTATAACTTCATTCTTTTCTATTATAATTTTATCTTCTATTTTATAATCATTTAAAGATATCAAATGTTGATTACTGTTGAAATCTTCAAGTTTTAATTGTTTTTCTTCAAAAACTTTTATTTCATCTTTATATTCTGACAAGAACAATGAATCATCTTCATCAAGCATAACATCTCTAACATATTCTTTACCATTATTTGGATTAACTATAACTTCATCACTTTCTGGATCTAAAACATTCTTTGCAAGAACTCTACCAAATAAGAAATCAGACAATTTTTCTATTTTAGAGTTATCTGACCACAATTCTTCGGCTATTATACCTCTTGTAGTTCCACAATCAGTTTCATTTATTGTAATGGATTGTGCAACATCTACAAGTCTTCTTGTTAAGTATCCCGCTGTAGAAGTTCTTAAAGCAGTATCTGCCGAACCTTTTCTTGAACCATGTGTAGATGTAAAGAATTCGAGCTCTGAAAGACCCATTTTAAAGTTGGATTTTATAGGGACTTCTATAATTTTACCAGCTGGATCAGCCATAAGACCTCTCATACCAGCCAACTGTTTTAACTGGTCTATATTACCTCTGGCTCCAGAGTCAACCATCATCCAAATTGGATTAAATGTATGTTTTCTATACTCTTCAGCAGTAACTTTTGTAACATCAGCAGTTGTTTTTTCCCAAACTTTTACAACTTCTATATATCTTTCATTATCTGTCAAATATCCTTCTTCATATAATTCTTCTATTTTAAGTACTTTATTTTCTGAATTTGTTATTATTTGTTGTCTTTTTGGAGATACTAAAACATCTTTTATCGATATTGTCAATCCAGAAATTGTTGCATAATGGAATCCAAAAGATTTTATATCATCCAATAAGTCTGCAGTTCTATCTATACCATACATTTTAAATGTCTTAAAAATAAGATTTTTTAATCCTTTCTTATCCATCTTAGCTGAATAATCTTTCAATTTTTCTGGAACGACTTGATTGAAAATTATTTTACCTATTGTAGATTTTATAATCTTATTTTTATCATTTCTAAAACCAATTGTTTTATGCAATGTAAATACAGGTCTAACCCATTCAAAATTTCCATCATTGAAATGAACTCCAGAATTTATTATTTTATCATAATCATGAACATAGGTTGCTTCCATTTCATCAGCAAATATATTTTTTATATATCCATCTTTTAAAGATTCTTGATATGATTTTGGTAATTTTAGATTATCAAATTCTTTATTTTCATGCATAGTTAAGTAGAAAGAACCTGCTATAACATCTTTACCAGGCATAGAAATAGGTCTTCCATTAGCCGGAGAAATTATATTATATCTGGATAACATTAAAAATTTTGCTTCAGCTTGTGCAACGGCAGAAAGAGGTACATGAACAGCCATCTGGTCACCATCAAAATCAGCATTAAATGGTGGACAAACTAATGGATGTAATCTTATAGCATTACCTTCAATAAGTCTCGGAATAAATGCTTGAATAGAAATTCTATGAAGTGTAGGAGCTCTATTTAACATAACAGGATGTCCTTTGATAACTTCTTCAAGTATTTCCCAAGCTTGAGGCATTTCTTTTTCAATTATTGTTTTTTTCAATTTTCTGGCATTTTTACTCGCAACATTAGAATCTTTGAGTAATTCTGCAAGTACAAATGGTTTAAATAATTCTAAAGCCATCTTCTTAGGTAATCCACATTCATGTATCTTTAAATCTGGACCAACAGCTATAACAGCTCTTCCAGAATAATCAACACGTTTTCCTAAAAGATTTCTTCTAAATCTACCTTTTTTACCCTTTAAAAGATCTGTTAAAGATCTTAACGGTCTTTTACTTCTATCTGTCATAGGCTTACCTATTCTTCCATTATAAATAAGAGAATCAACAGCTTGTTGAAGTATTCTTTTTTCATTTCTAATTATTATTTCAGGTGCTTCCATATCCATAAGTTTTTTAAGCCTATTATTTCTATTTATAACTTTCCTATATAAATCATTCAAATCAGTAGCAGCAAATCTTCCTCCATCGATCTGTATTAAAGGTCTCAAATCTGGTGGAACTACAGGAAGAGTATTAACTATCATCCATTCAGGTCTATTATTAGATTTTATAAAATCTTTGACTAATTTTAATCTTTTTAATAATTTTAAAGCTTTTTGACTTCTTTTATCTAATTTTTCTATATCTGACTCTAATTTTGCTCTCAATCTTTCAAGATCTATTTTTTCAAGTAATTCTTTTATAGATTCAGCACCATAATTAGCTTTAAATAATTCATATTTATTTATCTGATATATCTGTTCAGCTCCATCTTCACTATTAGCTTTTATGTCCTTAATTCCAAATTCTAAAAATTCTTGAAGTAGATCTTCATTCATCAAAGTACCTTTTTCAACAATTCTATCTGAAACAGTTATATTTTCTGATATTTTCAATCCAATGAGTTGTTCTCTTTCATATTTAATTTTAGAATTTAAAATTCTCATTACTTCTTCATAAGCTCTGGCTTCATCTTCTAATAAGATATCACCTGTTCTTTTACCTATTCTTTTAGAAAATCTTTTATCGATATCGGTTATAACAACTATAGGTGTATCTCTTTCGATTTCTCTGTCTATTTCTATTTGGCCAGGATAATATTCTGAAAATATAGTATATTCATGATGAGTTAGGAAATCTTCTTCAAACAAAAACCTATCTGCAAGAGGAGTTCCTTCCTCTATTTCTTGTTCATCTTCAACCATTATAGAAGCTCCTTCAAAAACAGGATACTTCATTTTTTGACCATCTTCTGATTCTATTGTTATCCAAGTCAATTCTCTTTCAGTATGGGTCATCTCACTCGTTATACTCACTTTACCTGATATCTGAGAAGTAGGCATACCTTTAACACGAGAAACTTTTACAGCTGGTTCAACAGCTATGTCAACATATTGAGAATATATTTCATATTCTCTTTGATAAAGAATTTCTCCTGGATAATAATCCAAATCTTTTTCTTGACTTTCATTTGAAAGAGTTAAATATGCTCTTTCTATAACTCTTTTAGAACCATAATATATTATATTTTCTAAATCTTTAACTGTATTTCCCAATATTATAGAAAGTATTGAAGGTGAAGATTTCAAATACCATATATGAGAAACTGGTGTTGCAAGTTCTATATGTCCCATCTTTCTTCTTCTTGATTCTTTTGATTCTATTCTTACCCCACATCTTTCACATACTGTACCTTCATATTTTTTACCTTTGTATTTTCCACAAGCACATTCATAATCTTTTGTAGGGCCAAAAATCTTTTCACAAAATAAACCATCTTTTTCTGGTTTACTTGTTCTATGATTAAGAGTTTCAGGTTTCTTTACTTCCCCATTTGACCATTCTAAAATTGTATTCGGTGATGCAAGTCCAACCTTTATTTTTGATATCTTTCTCTGAAAAGAAGAAACTTTCGCCATTAATTTTCTCCCTCCTTGAGGGTTTATTTATATCAAGATTATTTATTGCCGAAAAGTTGTCATAGTTTTATTCCTATGACAACTTTTTTAGCAATTATAATTTATCTACGTCTAATTCTTTACCTTCTTCATCAAACAACTTAATATCTAATAATAAACCCTGTAATTCTTTTACTAATACTTTAAAACTTTCAGGAATTCCTGGTTCTGGTAGATTTTCACCTTTTAATATTGCTTTATAAACTTCATTTCTACCTCTAATATCATCCGATTTATAAGTCAACATTTCAGTTAATGTATGAGCTGCTCCATAAGCTTCAAGAGCCCAAACTTCCATTTCTCCAAATCTCTGTCCACCAAGATGAGCTTTACCACCCAATGGTTGTTGGTGAATTAAAGAGTATGGACCAGTAGCTCTTGCATGAATTTTATCTTTAGCTATATGAGATAATCTGATCATATACATAAATCCAATATCTATCGGATAATCAAATGGTTCTCCATTTCTTCCATCTCTCAATACTATTTTTGCGGTTATATTATCATCTGTTTCACCAAGATCAAGTTGTTTTTCTTTTCTAACTCTATGTAACTCTGTTGTTATCTGTTCTTCAGTTGCTCCATCGAAAATAGGCGTTGCAAAGTATTTTCCTGATAACTCTGCCAACCAACCAAGATGTAATTCTAGAACCTGTCCTATATTCATACGTGAAGGAACTCCCAAAGGAGATAACATCATTTGTATAGGTCTACCATCTGGTAAAAATGGCATATCTTCTTTATGTAGTATTGTAGAAACAACACCCTTATTACCATGTCTTCCAGCCAATTTATCCCCAGCTTGTAATGTTTTTTTGGTAGCTATATAAACTTTAACATATTTATTCACACCTATTTCGAGGTTAGGAATATCCTTTCTATCGAAAACTTGCACATCTATTACTCTACCTTCTATACCATGAGGTAATGTCAATGAAGAATCTTTTACATCTCTTCCTCTATCACCGAAAACAGATTTAATAAGTTTTTCTTCTGGTGATGTTTCTGATTCTCCACGTGGTGTAACCTTACCAACAAGTATATCTCCAGAAGATACATAAGAACCAACTCTTACTATACCTTCTTCATCAAGATTTCTTAAAAGTTCTTTTTTCACATTTGGAATATCTGCTGTAATTTCTTCAGGTCCCAATTGTGTATCCATTGATTTAGTTTCATAAACTTCTATATGCACAGAAGTAAATGAATCTTTTTCCAATAATTCTTCTGAAACAACTATAGCATCTTCAAAATTATAACCTTCCCATGGAACAAAAGCTACTAAAATATTTTTACCTAATGCCAATTCACCCATTTCTGTAGAAGGGCCATCAGCAAGAGGAGCATTCTTTTCAACTATTTCTCCCATGTCAACTATAGGTCTTTGGTTTATACACATATCTTGATTAGATCTTACATATTTTAATATTTTATATTCATCTTTAATATAATTTGAATTTCTATCTTTTATATAATTTCCTTCTTCATCTATTCTGGTAATAACAATTTTTCTTCCATCAACATAAGTAACAACACCCCTATGTTTTGCAAGTATAACATATCCAGAATCTCTTGCCGCCAACCACTCAACTCCAGTACCTACATATGGAGCATCTGTATAAAGTAAAGGAACTGCTTGCCTTTGCATATTGGATCCCATGAGAGCTCTATTGGCATCATCATGTTCTAAGAATGGAATCAAAGATGCAGAAACTGATGCAATTTGTTTAGGTGTAACAGCTATAAATTCAACTTCTTCTTTAGGAAATAAAGTAACCTTTCCAAGATACCTTATTTCAACATATTCTGATACTATATTATTATCTTCATCTCTCTCAACAGATGCAGGGGCTATTTTATGAGTTTCTTCTTCATCAGCTGACAAATACACTATATCTTTATTAAAAATCTTTCCATTTTTAACTCTAAAATAAGGAGCTTTCAAAAATCCATATTCATCCGTTCTTGCAAGAATAGCAAGCGAAGTTATAAGTCCTATATTTGCACCTTCTGGCGTTTCAATAGGACACATTCTCCCATAATGTGAATGATGGACATCACGAACTTCAAATTTTGCATGTTCTCTTTTTAATCCACCAGGACCTATCGCGGAAAGTCTTCTCTTATGAGTTAATTCTGATAAAGGATTTATTTGATCCATAAACTGTGATAATTGTGAAGTAGCAAAAAATTGATGAAAAGATGTCATAATAGCTCTTGAATTTATAAGAGACTGTGGATTTATTTTATTTAAAGATTGTGACATAGCTATCTTTTCTGGTATATGTTGAATCATTTTAGAATACGCTTTTTCAAACTCAATTTGCATAAGTTCTCCAACAGATCTAACTCTTTTATTTCCAAGATGATCCCTGGTATCCAGTGCTTCAGGGTTTTCCTCAAGGTCTAAAAGATGTCTTGCTGAAAGAATTATATCCAAATGTTCTATAGCCATTGATTCTACTGGATATTCTAAATTATTCAATTCATCTTCTGTTAATTCTTTTCCCTTAACTTCTTTAAGATATTTAAAATATACATCTTTTAAAGAAACTTGAACTTTTTGCCTTCCTATATCTGAAAAATCAAACTTATCTTCTCTAAAATACATTTCCTCGATTTCTTCTTTTGCTTTTTGTCCACGAGGTATTTCAGTAGGTTTAAGCTTTATAAACATTTCTTTATAAGCTTCAAGAGATGTTAAAGGACCTTCTTTTTCATACCTTTTCTTCATTTTATCAAGAGTTAGCTGTGCAACTCTATGAGATACTTTAATACTTTTCACATCATACTTAAATAATAATTCTTTTGCTTCTGAAAGTTTCATTCCTCTTACAGTGGTTTTAGAAGGTTCCATTTCCTCTAGTTCTTGAAAATGCATATCAGAAAGTACGGTTGAATCATTATATGTTTCAACATCAAACTCATCTTCAAGATCTATATTTACAGGAAAAAGATCGAGTATATCAAGATCATTTTCATAACCTAAAGCTTTCAAAAACAAGAAAAAATTAAATTTTCTTTTCCTATCGATTCTTATTTGAAGAACCTCTTTACCTAAGTTTGGATTGAATATTATTTCAAGCCAAGCACCTTTTACAGGTAAAAAATGTGCTAAAAACATTTCTTTATTAGAATCTTTTTCTTCTTCTTTAACAAAGTAAATCCCTGGAGATCTAACTAATTGATTTACTACTACTCTTTCTGCACCATTAATAATAAATACTCCTCTATCAGTCATATAAGGAATATTACATAAAAAAACATCTTCTTTTTCTATAGTTTCACCTGTTGATGTATCGGTTATCTGAACGGTAAGAAACGCTCTTCCAGAGTAGGTAAGGTTTTTTGACTTACATTCTTCTTCAGTCATTAAAGGATCCTCGTATTTCACATTAACAAAATCAAGTAGGATTTCTTTGTTCTTTTTAGCTGTAGTTTTTATTGGAACTCTAAGCGGCATAAACTTTCTTATTGTTTCTTGTAGTCTTTTTTCAAGAAAATCTTTGAATGAAGACTTTTGAATTTTTATCAAATCATCGTACATTTCAAAATTTTCATGTACATTTCCAAAGAAATCTCTTTCTCTTTTTCCCACTTTTAAAGTGCGGGTGTTCACTGGAATCACCTCGGCTTTTGGAATATTTATATTAAAATGTTACAATTTTTTTCTATTTTTAAGCAAAATGAAACCGCATCAGACCTTATGGCCCAATGCGGATTCAATTGTATCATCATTTTATAAATTTTTTATTAAGAAAATAATTCAATTACTTCAAATTATTTAAGTTCTACTTCTGCTCCAGCTTCTTCTAATTTTTTCTTAAGTTCTTCAGCTTCAGCTTTTGCTGCGCCTTCTTTAACTTTAGCATCTGGAGTTCCTGCTTTTTCAACTAAGTCTTTTGCTTCTTTTAATCCAAGACCTGTAACTTCTCTAACAACTTTTATAACACCTATTTTTTTAGCACCGAAGCTTTTTAATACAACATCAAATTCTGTTTTTTCTTCTTCTGCTGCTGCTCCACCTGCAACTGCTCCTGGCATAGCTGCCATAACTGGTGCTGCTGCTGATACTCCGAATTCATCTTCTAAAGCTTTTACTAAATCTGCTAAGTCAGCTACTGTCATTTCCTTTATTGCCTGAATGAGTTCTTCTTTTGTCATTTAGAACACCTCCGTAATATTATTCTGATTTTTGATCTTTAATTGCATTTAAAACGTTTGATAAATTTCTAATTGTTCCAGCAAGAACATTAACTACTCCATTTATAGGGGCGTTCAAGCCACGTACAAACATACCGATAAGTTCTTGTTTTGATGGAAGTTTTGATAACTCTTCTGCTTTATTAGCATCAAATATTTGTCCTTCAAGAACTCCACCTTTTATAGATGGTTTTCCATCATGTTTTTTTGCAAATTCAGTTAATACTTTTAATCCCACTATAGGATCTCCTGATTTTACATAAAAAACACCTGTTGAACCTTCAAGAAATTCTTCATAATCTTCTAAGTTTAATCCAGCTTCTTTGATAGCTGTTTTTAACAATGAATTTCTCATTACTTTATATACAGCTTCACTTTCATATTCCTTAAAAAGTTGCATTCTCATATCATCAGTATGAGAAACAGGCATACCTGTGAAATCTGTAAAAACTACTATTGAAGAATTCTTGAATGCATCTACAAATTCGTTTACTAATAAAGTTTTCTCTTTTCTGGTTAACAACTCAATGCACCTCCTTAAATAAAAAAATTCCACGACTAAATGAGGGTCGCGGAACATAGACAACAAAAAACTTGTCTCTTTTCTCCACGCACCTCGGCAGGCATCTTTAATATATTGATTTCAATATAACCTACTGTCTTAGGTACGACATTATTAACTTTTCCTGAAAAATTATACTATAGATAAAGCATTTATGTCAAGTTTAATTCCAGGTCCCATTGTAGGTGCAATTACTACTTTTTGGAAAAATTTACCTTTTGATGCCGCTGGTTTTAATTTAGATAATTGTTCTAAACCATTTTTTATATTTTCAACTAATTGATCATCTTCAAAAGAAACTTTACCTGCTGGGAAATGAACATTACCAGTTTTATCATTTCTTACTTCAACTCTACCAGCTTTAAATCCCTTTACTGCTGCTTCTATATCATCAGTAACTGTTCCAGCTTTTGGAGATGGCATCAATCCTTTTGGTCCCAATACTTTACCTAATTTCCCAACAAATCTCATCATATCAGATGAAGCTATAGCAACATCAAAATCTGTCCAGCCTTCTTTAGTTATCTTTTCAACTAAATCTTCAGCTCCAACAAAATCTGCTCCAGCTTCTTTAGCTTTTTCAGCTCTTTCACCTTGAGCAAAAACTAAAACTTTAACATCTTTACCTGTTCCATGAGGCAAAGTTACTGTACTTCTAACGTTTTGATCACTTTTTTTAGGATCTATTCCTAATTGAACATGTACTTCCACTGAAGCGTTGAATTTAGCATATGAAACTTTTTTTGCAAGTTCAACTGCATCTTTTAAATCATATAATTTATCTGATTCAACTATTTTTTTAGCTTCTAAATATTTCTTTCCATGCTTTGCCATTATTTTACCCCCTCTCTTATCCTTCTACAACTTCTATACCCATATTTTTAGCTGTTCCCATGATAATATTCATGGCAGCTTCAATGGTTTTAGCATTTAGATCCTGCATCTTAGTTTCGGCAATTTCTTTTACCTGACTTCTCTTGATCTTTCCAGCTATTTCTTTACCAGGATTATGTGCTGCTGATTTTACACCTGCTGCCTTCTTTATCAAGAATGATGCTGGAGGGGTTTTTACTGCAAATGTAAATGATCTGTCTTCATAAACAGTTATTTCTACAGGCAATAACATACCAGCTTTATCTGCTGTTTCAGCATTAAATTTTTTACAAAACTCCATAAGATTTACACCATGTTGTCCAAGTGCTGGACCAACTGGAGGGGCTGGAGTTGCCTTAGCAGCTTGTAGCTGTAATTTTATTACTCTTGCTATTTTCTTAGCCATTTTTCCTACCTCCTTGTGGTATTTTCGGATTTCTCCTCCCACTAAATTCCAATTTATAATATAGAATTATTATGAAATAAATAATAAAATTTGGTAAAAAATAAAACATCTTTGGTAAACAAAACTTTAATCATTCAACTATTTTTTCTATTTCAGATAGACCCAACTCAACGTCAGTTTCTCTTCCGAACATAGAAACAGAAACATTAACTTCATGTTTATCTAAATCTATATTTTTAATTTTTCCAGTAAAAAATTCAAATGGTCCATTTATTATTTTAACATGCTCGCCAATTTCATAATCAATTCTTATTTCAGTTTTATCTTTTTTATCTTCATAATCTTCTTCACCAATAAGTCTTAATAAAGCTCTTATTTCATTTCTTTTAAGTCTTATAGGTTTACCACCAACATTCAAAAATGTTGAAACATAAGGTATTGATTTAACAAGATTTTCGGCTTCTTTAACATGCATCATTTCTATAAAAATATACCCTGGAAAAAGTTTTTTTCTTGAAGTTTTTATTATTCTAATTTCTTTTCTCATTGCAGTTTCTCTAACATCAACTCTACCAGATGATTTAGCTTTAAATTCTTTTCCTTCTGCTAATTTTTCACCTTTAGAAATTTCTGTTCCATTTCTAAAAACTTTAGAATCAAAATTAGAACGTGGAACTATATAGACATCCTTTTCTCCCAAGGAATTATCTATTATTACTTTTTTTACTTTTTCTATAGCACCTATTTCACCATCAACTTCACACTCAAAAGAAGCATCTTTTGTGAATGGCATGCCAGCTTTAACATCTTTACCCACTCTTAAACCAGCTAAAATTCCGGCATTTTCCGGAATTAAATAGGTAGTAGAATATTTTTTACCTTTTGTTTCTATTATAATTCTTCTAAAATTTTTTAAAGATGTAATAATTCCATTTTCTTTAGCAAAAAAATCAGCTTCTTTAGCTATAACATCACCTTTTTTTATATCTTTACCTTTTTTAGTAAAAACTTTAGAATCATTATTAACAAAAACTTTTTCTACTTTTTTATTTGAATAGTCAAGCTCTTCTATTTCTGGAACTATTATTTTTCCAAAAAAATGCGCAAAGCCTAACATTCTATACTTTTCTTCTAATAATTCTTTTACTTTATTTTCCATACCTGAGTACGCTTGTAAAACATACCATTCTTTACGCATATTCAATCACCCACTTTTATAATTTATGGATTGGGTGTCATATTTGTAGCCATTCCTCCAAGGAATATAGGGTATACCCATTTTGTGAATGCCGATAATAATCCCCAGTCAATTACCAACAAATAAACAGAAACAAAAAGAATTATAACTAAAACGACACCTGTCGATTTCATTAAATCTTTCTTTGATGGCCAGCTAACCTTTTTAGCTTCTTGCCACACAGAACTCAAAAAAACCCAGAATTTTGACATATTCTGTACCTCCTCAAACAATCCCATATTCTTATGAAATAAAGCCCCTTGACATTTGAAGGGGCTTTTTCAACTCTATATTTTTGATTCAGTATGTAATGTATGTTTTCTACACTTTGGACAAAACTTTTTCAATTCAATTTTTTCTTTAAAATTTCTATTCTTTTTCTTATAATAATTTCTTGTACCACATTCAGAACACTTTAAAGAAAAGTTCACTATTACGTTTTTTGAAGCCATAGCTTTCACCTCGCCCAGCTAAAAATTATGGTGGTTAGGGAAGGATTCGAACCTTCGAAGGCAATCTGCCAGCGGATTTACAGTCCGCCCCCTTTGGCCGCTCGGGCACCTAACCACAATTATTGTTTTTATGGAGCCGACGAAGGGACTTGAACCCCCAACCTGCTGATTACAAGTCAGCCGCTCTGCCAATTGAGCTACGTCGGCGTTATTTTGTTCGTTAGCCATCAAGTTGCGCTAACCGTGAATGATTATATCAGAGTTGAAGAATATTGTCAATTGCATTAAAGTAACAAAAATATTAAACAAATGTTTTTTTGTTTTTCGGACTTTTAATAAATATTATAGTCATTTATTTTATACACAAATTATGATTTATTTTATCTTATTTATTTTGTTGCCTATATATAGGATGTTTGTAATATAAAAATTTTGTAATTATAAATATTCGTGATAAAATATAAGTGCAATGAATACAGCAAATATGGTCGAATATGGAGGTGAAAAAGATGTTCGACAATTTTACTGAAAGAGCTGCCAAAGTGTTTATAAATGCGCAGAATGAAGCTAAAGACATGGGACACCCATATGTTGGAACAGAACATATATTACTTGGATTATTAAAAGTAGGTGGAAAATATCTTGATGTAGTATTCAAAGAGTTTGAAATAAATTATGAAAAATTAAAATCTGAAATAACAAATGTTGTAGGAACAAACTCTAGTCAAGGAATAATTGGAGCACCACAACCAACTCCAAGAGCAAAAAGAATAATAGAATTGGCCTATGATGAATCTGAATTAATGGGTTCTTCAAGAATAGATGCCGAACATCTTTTGTTAGGTATTTGTCGTGAAGCTGAAGGTATTGCATCTCATATAATGAAAAGAATGGGAGTTAATCTTTCAAATATGAGAAAACAGCTTGCAGATTTAATGATGAAGGGCGAAATAAAGCCAAATGAGGAAACAATTGAATTTGAAGATAATGAAGACAAAAAAAGGCAAAAACAAAATGCTTTAAAACAATTAGAAGATTTTGGAACAGACCTAACAGAAAAAGCGAGAGAAGAAAAATTAGATCCTGTAATAGGTAGAGAAATTGAAATAAGAAGAGTTATGGAAATTCTTGCCAGAAGGAAAAAAAATAATCCTGTGTTAATAGGTGAAGCTGGCGTTGGAAAAAGTGCTATAGTTGAAGGTTTAGCTAAAAAAATTGCTGATGGTGATGTACCAGAAGTTTTAAAAAATAAAACAATATTTGCACTTGATATAACCTCTTTAGTAGCGGGAACAAAATATAGGGGTGAATTTGAAAAAAGAATGAAAAAACTCATGCAAGTTTTGGAAAAAACTGAAGATATAATTTTATTCTTAGATGAGCTTCATATGATAGTAGAAGCTGGAGCTGCTGAGGGTTCTTCTATGGATGCTGCAAATGTTTTAAAGCCAGCACTTGCAAATGGAAGTATAACTCTTATAGGTTCTACGACATCTTCAGAATATAGAAAATTTATAGAAAAAGATCCTGCACTTGAAAGAAGATTTCAAAAAATATTTGTTGCGGAACCTTCCAATGAAGAAGCTATCGCAATATTAAAAGGAATAAAGATTAAATATGAAGAACATCATATGGTAAATTACACAGATTTTGCCATAGAAAATGCTGTAAATTTGTCAGTCAGATATATAACTGATAGATATTTACCAGATAAAGCTATTGATATAATAGATGAAGCTGGTGCAAAAGCGAGACTTGATACTTTGACATTACCAAAAAAATTAAAAAAAGAAGTAGAAAAAATTGAATCTCTTGAAGCTGAAAAAAATTTAAAAATTTCTGAAAACAAGATGGATGAAGTAGAAAAAATAAACTCAGAATTAGAAACTTTAAGAGATGCATACAAAGAAAATTATATGGAATGGAGAAAAAAAGCAGAAAATCAAGTAATTCCAATTAAAGAACAAGAAATAGCCGATGTTGTATCAAATTGGACAGGAATTCCATTAAAAAAACTTGAATCAAGTGAAATAGATAAATTATTAAACTTAGAAGCTGTTTTACATGAAAGAGTTATAGGTCAGCACGAATCAATAGTATCTGTTTCTAAAGCTATTAGAAGATCCAGAAGTGGTTTAAAAGATCCAAGACGCCCTAATGGAGTTTTCATGTTTTTAGGTCCTACAGGGGTAGGTAAAACAGAACTCGCTAAAACTATTTCCGAATATTTATTTGGTGATGAAAGTTCTCTTGTAAGGATTGATATGAGTGAATATATGGAAAAATTCAATGTTTCAAGGCTTGTTGGAGCTCCTCCAGGATATGTTGGTTTTGAAGATGGTGGTCAATTAACAGAAGTGGTAAGAAGAAGACCATATTCAGTTATTCTTTTGGATGAAATTGAAAAAGCACATCCTGATGTATTCAACATATTACTTCAAATAATGGATGAAGGAAGACTTACAGACTCACAAGGTAGAACAGTTGATTTTAGAAACACTATAATAATAATGACTTCAAACTTGGGCTCTGAACATATAAATAAATCTAAAAGATCTCTTGGTTTTGTAGAAGAGATCTCTGAAAAATCCGAATACAAAGAAATAAAAAGCTCTGTAATGTCAGCAATAAAAAAAGCTTTCAAACCAGAATTTATAAATAGATTAGATGATGTAGTCGTATTCCATCCTTTAACTAAAGAAAATATAAAATCTATAATTGAAATTCAACTAAAAGATATCTCAACAAGACTTGAAGATAAAGATATAAAAATAAAGATAAGTAAAAATGCCATAGATTTCATTTTAGAAAAAGGATATGATCCAGTTTATGGTGCAAGACCTCTAAAAAGAACTATACAAAAATATATAGAAGATCCCCTTTCAGAAGAATTATTAAAAGGAAAATTTAAAGAAGGCGATCAAATATCTATTGGAAGTAAAAAAGATGGTCTTTCATTCAAAAAAATTGTCTCCAAAAAGAAAAAGGTGGTAAAAAACACTTGAAGACGAAAAAATATTTTGTATGCAATGAATGTGGATTTGAATCTGATAAATGGTTTGCTAAATGTCCATCATGTAATTCAATATCATCCGCGGTAGAATTTACCGCGGATATTGATTTTAAAAAAAATAAAAAAACATCAAAAACAACATCAGAAATAACTTATCTTGATGAAGAAGTTTCTATACCTGTAAGAATTAAAACTTCCATAAAAGAATTCAATGATTCCATAAATGGCGGCTTTGTAAAAGGTGGAATTTATTTAATAAGTGGTGAACCTGGCATAGGTAAAAGTACATTAATATCTCAAATTTCTAAAGATATTGATGGATTTGTACTTTATGCAACTGGTGAAGAATCAAAAACTCAAGTAATACAAAGATATAAAAGATTAAATATAGAAAATAAAAATATAGGTCTTATATTTGAAAATGATATAGATTCAATAATAAACACCATATCTAAATCAACAAAAAAACCCTCGGTTGTTTTTATCGATTCAATTCAAACCATGAAATCAGATGAATTTGATTCAATAGCAGGAAGCATATTACAAGTTAGAGAATGCTCTAAGAAAATAACTAATTTTGCAAAAAATAATGATATAACAATAGTCTTAATCGGACATGTAAACAAAGAAGGAGCCGTTGCAGGTCCAAAAATATTAGAACATATAGTAGATTGTGTTATACAATTTGATCTTGAAAAAACTTCTGGATTAAGAATGGTAAGAATAACCAAAAATCGATATGGACCTACCGATGAAATAATATTATTAGAAATGACTTCAAAAGGATTAATCCCAATAGAAAATATGAATGAATTTTTTTTAAATGATTATTCAAATGAATCAGGAAATACTTTAACAATAATAAAAGAAGGGAATAAACTAATTCCAATAGAAATTCAAGCTTTAGTGAGTAAACCAGTTTATGGAACTCCCAGAAGAATCACATCTGGTGTCCCTTTAGATCGAGTTTTAATGATAAGTGCTGTTTTATCAAAAAAACTAAAAATGCCTATAGAATCTAAAGATATATTTGTAAGTACCTCTGGTGGATTCAAAATAAATGATTCTGCAATAGATTTAGCGATAGCTAATTCTTTAGTTTCATCATTATTAGAAACACCTCCATTAGGTCCTACAATAGCTATAGGTGAAATAGGATTAGATGGAAAAATTCGTTCTGTGAGTTCAATAGAAAAAAGAATTGAAATTTCAAAAAGACTTGGTATGGAAAATATATTAATTCCAGAAAAAAATAGCAAAAAAGTTAAATCTTGTACTCCAATAAAAAATATAAATGAATTAGTTAAATTATTCAAGGGGGTTTAAATATGGATGAGGGCTTATTAAAAATACTTGATTTTTTAGCACCTGGAAAACAATTAAGAAAAGGAATCGATAGAATAATGGAAGCAAATTTAGGAGCTTTAATATTTTTAGCTTCAAGCCCTGAAAAGTATCTTGAAGAAGGTTTAATACAACTTGGCTTCGAATTAGATGCTTTATTCATACCAGAAAAAATATATGAGCTTGCAAAAATGGATGGTGCTATAGTACTCGATAAAAATGCTGAAAAAATACTATTTGCAAATGCTCAATTAAATCCTGAAAAATCATTAAATTCAGATGAAACCGGTATGAGACATAGAACAGCTGAAAAAGTATCACTTCAAACTGGAGATATAACCATAGCTGTTTCAAAAAGACGTAATTCGGTATCTGTATTTTATAAAAACAAAAAACACGAACTTTTAACAGAAAATATACTCTTTGCAAGAGTAAACCAAGAAATAACAATTGCTCAAAGATATAAGCAAAGTTTTTTAGATTTAATAGATTATCTTAACATAGAAGAAGTGAGAAAAAATGTTAGTTTATATGATGTAGCTGAAATAATATCAAAAGGAATGTTAACCATAAAAATAACTCAAGCAACAGATAAATATTTGAGAGAACTTGGAGAAATAGCTGGTAGTTCTAAACTCGAATATGAAGAAATCTTAAGATCTGTTCCTAAACTTGTTGGAGCAATCATAATGGATTATAATGTAGATGATTTAAATTATCAAAAATCGGAAGATGCTATAGAAAATTTTAATAATGTAAAAACCGACGATTTAGTAAATTTATTCACAATAGCAAGAACTTTGGGATATGATGTATCCTCCGATGATGAACTTGAAGAAAAAATAATAATCCCAAGGGGTTATAGAATATTATACTCAACAAAATTACCTTCATCAGCAGTTAAAAATGTTGTAGATAATTTTGAAAGACTTCCTTCATTGATGGAAGCATCTTTTGAGGATTTAACCAATGTTGCTGGAATAGGTAAAAGAAGAGCCGAAATAATATTGGGAGCATTGCATAGAAAGAAAAAAGAAACAGAAGATATCAAAGAAAAAGATTTAGAGGTGGAATTTAAAAATGAAGATAATTACTAATAATAAAAAAGCTTATCATGATTATTTTATACTTGACAAATTTGAAGCTGGCATTTCATTAACTGGCTCAGAAGTTAAATCAATAAAAAATGGGCATATAAATATAAAAGATTCATACTGTAAAGTTAAAAATCGTGAAGCATACTTAAATAATGCTAATATAACTCCTTATGGAAATTCATCAATTTTTAACCATGAACCATTAAGACAAAGAAAACTTCTTTTACACAAGGAAGAACTGAGAAAAATACAAGAAAAACTAAAAAAAGAAAAATTAACTATAATTCCTTTAAAAATTTATATCACTGAAAAAGGATTGATAAAATTAGAAATAGGTCTTGCAAAAGGGAAAAAACAATACGATAAAAGAGAAACTTTAGCAAAAAAAGATTTTGAAAGAAAAATGAAAAGAACTATAAAATACGATATTTAAAGGAGTAATAAGATGAATGCCATTGAAATAAACAATGTATCAAAAAATTTTGGAGACACCTTGGCTGTAAATGATGTATCTTTAAAAATACCTCAAGGAACTATATATGGCCTTTTAGGTCCAAATGGAGCTGGAAAGTCTACGATTATGAAAATGCTTTCAACACTTATAACTCCTACATCAGGTGATATAAAAATTTTTAATCATGATATTAAAAAAAATAAAAAAGAAATAAAAAAAATGATAAGTTTAGTATCAGATTATACAGTCCTTGAAGAAGACTTAACTCCAGAAGAAAACTTAAAAATGTTTGCAATCATATCAGGTTTAAAAAAAGAAAAATATGAAAACAAAATAAAAAAATTAATAGAAGATTTTGGTTTAAATATATACAAGCAAAAACTAACAAAACATTTATCTTCTGGAAATAAACAAAAATTAAATATAGCAAGAGCTTTGGTAAAATCCCCTAAAATACTTCTATTAGATGAACCAACTAATGCAATAGATGTTGAAACTTCAAAATTTATAAGGGAATATATAATAAATGAAAATACATTATCAAATGTGACTGTATTAATTTCTTCTCATTATATTTGGGAAATAGAACAAATCTCTTCAAATATAGCTGTAATCTTAAATGGGAAAATTGCTATAAATGAAAAAACTGAAAAAATATATAAAGAATTTGATAAAATAATAAACATGTACGAATTTAAATCTGATGATGTACAAAAATTAAAAAATATAATAGATAAACTTAAAAATGATAAAAATATAATAAATATTAGAAATATCTCAAAAAATAAAATAATAATAGAATCTAAAGAAAAAATATTATTTGATAATGATAAAAAAGATATTTCAACAAAAAAAATAAATCCAAATCTTGAAGATATATATTCTTACATAGTTAAGAACTCATAAAGCTTAAAATACTTTATGAGTTCTTTATAATAAAGGTGGTAAAAATGAGACTTGATAAATATCTTAGTAATTCAAAAATTGGTTCACGTTCTGAGGTAAAAATATTAATAAAAAAAGGAAAAATTAAAATAAATGATTCTATTATAAAAAGTCCTTCATACAAAGTAAATAAAAATGATATAGTAAAATATGAAAACGAAAAAATAATGGCTTATGATAACATTTATATAATGTTAAATAAACCAAAAGGATATTTATCTGCAAATAAAGATTCAAATATACCAGTAGTCTTAGATCTCATTGATCATCCATTCAAAGATGATTTGTCAATAGCAGGAAGACTGGATGTCGATGTTAACGGTCTTTTAATCCTATCAAATGATGGAAATTATATTCATAAAATAATATCTCCCAAGAAAGAAGTTTATAAAACATATATAATTAAAACAAAAGAAGAAATAGAAGATGAAAAATTAAAAATGCTCATGGAACCTATGGATCTTGGAGATTTTATAACAAAAAAATCAATTGCTAAAAAATTAGATTCTAACACAATAGAACTAAAAATAACAGAAGGTAAATATCATCAAGTTAAAAGGATGATTAAAAAAATAGATCTCACATTAACAGATCTTAAGAGAACACAAATAGGATCTTTGAAATTAACTATAGAAGAAGGTGCTTATAAAGAAATGAGCAAAGAAGAAGCTTTGCTTGCAATAAGAGGTGAATAATGCTTATAAAATTAGAAAATATTTCTCATAATTTTGGTGAACAAGATCTATTTTTTGATGTAAACTTGACCGTATATGATGAAGATAGAATAGCTTTAATAGGACAAAATGGATCCGGTAAAACAACATTATTAAATATACTAACTGAAATTATAGAACCTTTAGAAGGTTCTGTTATAAAAAGTAATAAAACTCAAATTGAATTCTTAAAACAATTTAGAATGGAAAATCCAGATGAAAACTTAATTTCCTTTGTAAAAAGAGGAATAAATAATGTAGATGATATAATGATGGATAAATCTATAAAGGGTGTATTAATAGGCTTGGGATTTCCAGAGGAAACTTGGGAAAGAAAAGTAAAATCTTTAAGTGGTGGAGAATTAACAAGACTGTCTTTGGGAAAAACATTGGCTGGAAATCATAACTTACTTCTTTTAGATGAACCGACAAACCATTTAGATTTATATTCAATAAAATGGTTAACAAGTTATCTAAAGAAATATAAAGGAGCTATTATAACGGTATCTCATGACAGAAATTTTTTAAATAATCTCTGTAATAAATATTGGGAAATAAACAATTATCAAGTATGGGAATTCAAAGGACCTTTTGATAATTATATGAAACAAAGAGAAAATTTGATTTATTCAGTTGCTTCAAGAAAATCTAATCTCGAAAAAGAAATGGATAGACTTGAAAAAATGATAAAAAGGTATAGAAAATGGGCTACTGAAAAAATGGTTCGTCAAGCTATAATAAGAGAAAGATCCTTAGAAAAGATAAAAAAAGAGTATGAACAAATTGATACCATCGAAGAAGAAAGAGCTATAAAAATAAAAATACCAGAACCGCAAAAAACTGGTTATAAAGTTCTTGAAGTCACAAACTTAAAATTCGAATTCAACAATAATTCACCTTTACTAAAAGACATAAACTTTGAAGTAAATGAAGGTGAAAAAGTTTCGATAATAGGAAATAATGGTTGTGGAAAATCAACTTTATTAAAAATAATAAATAATAAATTAATTCAAAATTCTGGTCATTATAAATGGGGACACAATATAAAAATAGGATACCTCGATCAGGTAATTTCATCATTTAATAGGTTAAATGATATAATGACAGAAACTTGGAAACTTATGCCAGAATGGCCAGATTATGAAGTAAGAAAATATCTTGGAAGATTTGGTTTTGTTGGAGAAAATGTATTTAAAACTATAAATACTTTATCTGGTGGAGAATTAACAAGATTGGCATTGGCAAAAGAAATATTAAATAAACCAAATGTGTTAATCCTCGATGAGCCAACAAACCATTTAGATATATTAACAGTTCAAACATTAGAAGAAACCTTAAAAGAATTTAAAGGCGCAATAATATTAGTATCCCATGATGAGAAATTATTAAAAAATATATCAGATAAATTTATTTTCATAAAAAATGGAAAATCGCATATTTCTACAGAATTAGATGATTTTTTAGAAGAAATACAAGAAGATTCTTTTAAATTAAATAAAAAAAAGAAAGATAAAGACATACTTTTACAAATGAAAAAGATAAAAAATAGAATAAAAGCTTTAGAAAGAAGGAAAGAAGAAATAATAATAATTGCTGATGATTTATTCAAAAAAATAGACCTAACTGAAAAAGAATTAATAATAAATGGAAACAATTATTCAAAAGTTATCGAATTGATGGAGAAAAAAGAAAAATATGAAAAAAACCTTGAGAAAATAACCATAGAAGAAGATCAAATAAATCAAGAATTAGAAGAACTTTATGAATCATCTCAAAAATAATTGGTATATAATGAGAATTTATGTTATAATTATATTAAAAAGCTATGAAAAATTAACAGACTCTAATTAGGGGGTATAAATATGAAAAAAGAAATAACTGGAAATATCGGAAAAATAAAATTAGAAGGTAGAATTGATATATCAAACTCGGGAAAATTAAAAGAAATGTTATATGACTTAAAAGATAAGGGAATGAAAAAAATCATAATAGACATGGATGGACTTGAATATATAGACAGTTCTGGACTTGGAAGAATATTTTATTTTTTTGCAGATTATAAAAAAGAAAATGGTATAATGGAAATACATAATGTTTCAAATTCAAATGTCAAAAAAGTTATAGAAATAGTAAAACTCGATAAAATAATTACAATAAAATAATTATAATAAACTCCAAAGTAGTTTAATTCTACTTTGGAGTTTTAATTACAATAAAAAATTATTTGCATTAAAGATCAAAACTTCTCCAAGCTTCTCTAAATCAAGATTTTCATTTATATCATACCAAATAATACCTTCTGAAGAAAGAGATATATACACTTTATTTTCGAAATAATCTATATCTACTATTGGCAATTCCATTTCTTTTATCTTATACCTATCAGTATTAAAGATATCTACAACAAAAAATCTGCTTTGAATTGTAAAAAAAACTTTATTCTCAGAAACTATAAAATTATCTGGTTTTATATCATATTGAAAACTATCTATAACATCAAAATCATTATTTAAAATATAAAAACTATAATTTGTATAAAAAATAATTCCATTTTCAAATGTAAAAACCCCTTGAATTTTATTAGTATGAAAAAATTTTTTTGTAACTTCATAATTTTCATAATCATAAAAATATATATTATTATCATCATTAAATAAAAATCCATTACTCCATTCACACAAATCATTAACTTTTCCAGCATATAAATTATCAAAATTTTCAAATCTGAAAATTCCATCTTCATTTATAATAAAATCACCTATATTTATACTTTTAAAATTATTTACATTAATAGTCGAATCATAAGTAACTTTCTTTTTATTGTCAACAATAGAAAAAAATGTATCCCCACTTACTAAAAAACCTTTCGAATATTTTAAAACTTCTCCATTTAAATTAATATCCCATATTTTTTTCATTTCATTATCCATAAACATTATATTAGAAGAATCTTCTATTAAAATACCATTTTCAAATACTTTAAAATTATTTATATAATTTAATATATTATACTTATATACATATTCTTTTTTTAAAATATCATATACTTTAAAACCTTTTTCTCTTTGAGAAATATATATAAGATTATCATTAACTTTTATTTTAGTTCTATCAAAATTTTCTCTTATTATTTCATCACCTGCTAAATCAAAAATACCTTTTGAATTTGCATAAAAAATACCATCTTTGTTGACATAAAAAGAAGATGTCATCTCAAGAGGATAAATTTTAACAGGTTGAGTATTAGCATCATTAATAATATCTTTTATATCAAACATATAAAGACCTTTATATTCATCTAATAAATAAATATTATCCTCAAAAATTTGCATAGAAGTAGGATTAATAAAATCATTATAATGACTATATTCAAAGATTTTTCCATCTTTTATTTCAAAAGTTAAAAGTCCTAATTTTGGCCCCATAGCAAATATAAAATCATCATAATGAAGTATAGATAAAACTATTCCATTTAATTTGACATGTTGTTCTATCAATATATTAAAATCTTCTTCTATTTTAAAAGAAACTATTCCATTTTTGCCATCGGCAAGGTATACAAAATCTTCAACTTTATCAAAAGCCAATGATTCTCCATAAGTATTAAAAGAATTAATTAATTTAGGTTCTTTTATATTAGAAAAATCATATATCTTTAAACCTTCTCTATCTGTTAAATAAAGAATATTTTTTTCTTTTATAACTTCACTTATATACTTACCAGTTCTCAAATTTTCTATTATAGAATTTGTTTTAAAATCAAAAACATAAATACCATCAAAGCCTCCAAGAATTATTCCATATTCTTTTTCAAATTCAAAAGGTTTATAATCCAATTTTTTATCGTTTTTTATATCTACAATGTCTATGGTGCCAGTATTAACAGAAACATTTTCCTTTCCATCTACATTTGAATAAGCCCAAAAAATGATAAAATAAACAATTATAACGATCAATAAATATATAATAGTTCTAAAGTTTTTAAATCTATTATTAAAAGGCATTTATAATAAGTTATATAAAACTTATAAAACTTTTATTATATAATATTCAAGACCAATTTCATCATAAATTATTTTAAAAGTTTTATAATATTACACGTTTTACTATAACCTCTACCCTCCTTTATTTCATATTCTATATACGCTGTAATATACGTATTTTTTAACACAATAATATATTAATAAAAAAACTTTAAAAAAAACTTCTATTTGTAACGTTTTTAATAAATTTATTTTAAATTAAACTAGAAATATAAACTACATTTAATATTATTATAACAAAAAACAAAAGAGAGCCCAAAGGCCCCCTCTAATGATTTAAAAATTAAGTTTCTATATCAAATTTAGATCTCTTAATATCATTATTCATTTCTTTAACTGTCTGAGGAGCATTTTTCATAGCTTCTCTCCAAGTTTCAA
The DNA here is from genome assembly GCF_003148465.1 of Oceanotoga teriensis. NCBI lineage: Bacteria > Thermotogati > Thermotogota > Thermotogae > Petrotogales > Petrotogaceae > Oceanotoga > Oceanotoga teriensis. Next base: position 19,555 of record NZ_QGGI01000012.1, on the reverse strand, counting down.
GTAATTCAACTAAAAATCCATCAACTTCTAAAATAATTTCTTTATCCTTTTTCATATTTGCTTCAAGCAATCTTCTATTTAAATACGAATATAAAGATCTCAATCCTACAGATATATCTCCGCCAACTTCCATATTCAAAGATACATTTAACTCATTTATTATATCCTGAACCCTTTTCAATTCAAAATTTACTTCTGCTATACTTTTATCATCTATTAATTTTAAAGAACGTTGAAGCCTTTCATGTGCATTTTTATAAAGCATTTCAACTAATTTAGCAGGACTTGCAGTATTAACCGAATTTTCTAAATAAGTATTGGAATTGGGATTTTGATACATATGATCCCTCCTAATTTACTTTATGATTTAAAATTCTTTTTGATTCTTTCAAAACATCATCAAATATATTTATAATTTCTGGAAGATCGAAATCTACATTATCTGATAATTCTATATAATTTTTTGAAGCTTGAGCTTGTACTATTGTAGATAATATGCTCTTAATTTTTTCTATTTGTTGTTCATTATACGTAACTTCCCCTATATATTCATTAGTCTGATTAATTATAGTCAGTAAAGCTTCAAACCCCTCACTAAGAGATCCTAACATTTTATGTCCCTCTTGGCTATTCATCAAAACTTCTTTAGAAAGATTATCAAGATTTTCTCTAACCTTATTTATATATTCAAATCCTTCCTCTATAAGAGAATTTAATACTGATTTTTTAGTTTCAAACATAAGTTCTATAGATTCTCCACCTTCAAAAAATGCATTTTTAACCTCATCGAAATAATTTAAAGGTATTTCTTGATCATTAATTTTGATATAAGTTAAAATTCCTTTTGTATCCTCACCATAAAAATCAACTAATTTTTCAAAAGTTTCAAATTCATTTTTTTCAATTTCAAAATTTTCATTTTTTATACCACTTAAACTCAGTAAAACTTTATCGCTCATAAAAAAGCCTCCTAAAAAAGTTTATCATTATATAATCGTCTAAAAACAAAAAGGCTTTACTTACCATTTTTAATGGCATTAAATATAGATATTCCTTTACTACTGAAAATATTCTTATACCATTTCTTATAATCATTTATAATCTTATCTTCAGAAATTGCATAAACACTATCTATTTCCATTTCTATGCTAATATCTTCGAAAACTTCTTGAAGTAAATTAGTTATATTCAAAACTTTTTTAACTCCATAAGCATTTATTATATCCAACAGAAGTTTTCTTTGAAAATCTGCTTTAGTATAAATATTATTTGAAAATAAAAAATTTACATTTTTTATGAGAGTTTTAAGTTCATCAATTATATAATCTTCATCATAATCATCTTCAAAAATAATCCCATCAAGAATTTCCATCATTTCTTCTTCTATTTCATTAAATAACTCTTCATTTTCACTGTTTTGCACATCATTCCCAGAAATATTAACACTATAAACTCCATCTTCTTCAGAAAAATCTTCATTTTCAAGTATATTTTTAATCTGTTCTTCAAGATTTTCCATGTCTTCTATCATAAAATCTATTTCAACTTCATTTTCATCTTTATTATTATTGTTTTCTTTATACAAAAAATTTAGATAATTAATATAATCTTCAAAATCTGTAGAAGAATCTATGGGATCTATTATTTTCATGATATCTATATCATAAATGGAAAATATCTTATCTTCAATATCTTTTATATTATCATAATTCAAAACATCTATACCTTTTATAACTTCATCATAAACATTTGACATACTTTGAATAACTACAGGCAAAGTTTCTAATCTATACTTATTAAATTCATTCAATAAATTTGAATAAAAATTCAAAAGTATATCGGGTTTGACATTAATTTTTATGTCAAAATAATTATTATAATCCATACTACTAAATATAAGATGATGCTCAATAGTAGTTTTTTTCTTTTTCAAATAAACAAAAACTATATTAGAACTCTCTTCATTTGCAAAAAGTAAACTTTCTTTAGTAATTATTTCATTTGTCATATTATCCAAATCAGATGATAAAACTGAAGCCATATTTTTATAATTAGAATTCAAAAATTTATTTATTCTGAACAAAGTCAAAACAAGTGGAATATACTCTATATCCACTTTCAAATTTTCAAAATCATCCATTTTTTCATGACTAAATTCATTAAACATCCATTTAAAGCTTCCTGTTTTAGCTTCTACTTCAAATGTATATTTTTCAAAAATATCAAAATCATCTAATTCAGAATTATCATTAAAAAATATTTTTTTAACAGCCCAAGGCTTAACGACTAAATAATTTCTACGGCTATCTTTCAAAATTGCCAATAAAAATGCACCTCTTTTCAATCATACTTATATAATCTAAAATAAACCCCGGTAAATAAAAACAAAACAAATGCAATACCTATCCCAAGATAAGGTTTAAACCATGAAAACCATGAAATTAAACCAAAAGAAAAAACTATAATATAATTAATCAAAACCGTTGTTGAAATCTTAGTATTAAATCTACTTCTAATTTTATCATAAATATGCTCTTTATCACCATAAAAAGGTGATTTATCATTCATAATTCTCCTCAAAATAGAAAAAAACAAATCTGTAAAAAAATAAGCTGTTATGATTAAACCTATAAAATATCCACCAAAACCCGATTTAGACGTAAGATAATTAAAATTATAAAATAAAGTAAACCCTATTAAATATGATCCAGCATCTCCTAAAAAAATTTTTGCAGGATAAAAATTAAATACTAAAAATCCTAATAAAGCAAAAACAAAATATAATATATCAAAGTTTTTACTTATTATAGCAAAAAATAAAAGTGATATTAAAGCTGTTCCAGAACAAAGTCCATCCATACCATCTATCATATTAACAGCATTTATTAAAGCAACTCCCGTTATTATAAAAAGTATATTTATAATAATACTAAATCCCATATGAAAATTAACAACAGTAAAAGTAATAACAGCAAATTCAACAAATAATCTAAAAAAAGGATTAATATTTTTAATATCATCAAAAAGTCCTATAATCATTATTATAAAAGCTGGAATTATATAATATAAATCATCAAAATAAAAAGGTAAAATACTCAAAAATAAAGACAATCCACCAAGATAAGGTGTTATTTTTTTATGATTTTTAAGATTATTATCTGGTTTATCTACAATAGAAAACTTTAAAGCAAATTTAATAATAAAAGGAGTTATTAAAATATTCAAAAAAAAAGGAATAAAAATCATACTTTTCCCCCTTTTATTATAGACATAAAAGTTCCAAGTCCATAACTAATATGAAGCATTGGATAAAATATAAAATTAAACAAAAAAGATATAAAATTTTTTTCAAAAGAAAAAAACAAATCTATAATAATATATATAAATAATATAAAGATTAGAATAACTTTAAATAAATAAATATTAAGAATGGTAAATAAAATTAACATAAAAATATATATTAAAAAAAACAAAGGTATAAAATGCCTTAATCCAATTCCATTTTTATTTATTTTCAATGTTATATAATTCCAAAAACCATTGTCAAAATTCTTTTTTAAAAAACATTTTAAGTTTTTTGGAACTATATAAAAATTTTCAATCGGTAATAAATAAATATCAACATTATTTTCTCTAAATCTATAATTGAGTTCTATATCTTGATTTCTAATAAGTCTTTCATCAAAAAAACCATATTTATCAAAAAGTTCTCTCTTATAAACCCCATAAGCTACAGTATCAACTTTTTGAAGTTTATTTGAATACCTATGTTTAGAACCTCCAACACCAAAAATACTCGAATAAACTTTAGCAAAAGATTTAGATAAAATTCCTTCAGAAGCATAAGCTTTAGCTATGCCTCCACAGATTTCTGCTTTTTCATTATTTTCCAGAAAATTCATACAAACCTCTATATAATTCTCATCAAAAATAGTATGCGCTCCTGCAATCATAACAAAATCACTTTTAGAATTCTTTATCCCTATATTAAGACCAAAAGGCGTATAAATTTTTTCATTTTGAAATATTTTTATATTTTTATGTTTATCTTTAAAATCGACAATTTTTTCATAAGTTCCATCATCAGACATACCATCAACAACTATTATTTCATCGGGAACTCTTTTTTGATTAAAAAAAGAATTTATAGAATTTTCAATATTGTCAATCTCATTTCTACATACAATTATAACTGAAATAGAAAATTTATCTTGAAATTTCATTATCAACCCTCGCTTTAGAATCAGGAACATATTTTCCAATAATCGCATTTATAAGATCAAAATTATTTGATTCAATTGCCATATTTAAAAATTCAACAAAATTATTTATTTTATCATAATCTATCATATTATTAGCTTTAAGTTTAAATATTCTACTATTATTTGTTTTCAAAAATTCTTCTGTTTCTAAAAACAATTCTTCATATAATTTTTCACCTGGTCTTATACCTGTATAAACTACTTTTATATCTTGATCTGGAACATAACCAGATAATCTAATCAATTCCCTTGCAAGAGAATCTATTAAAACAGGTTCTCCCATATTCAAAATAAAAACCTCTCCATCTTCAGCATATTTTCCACTTTGTAAAACTAAAGCTACTGCTTCAGGAATAGTCATGAAATATCTTTTCATATCTTTATGAGTTACAGTAACTGGGCCACCATTTTTTATCTGTTCTTTAAATATTGGAACTACACTTCCTCTACTACCCAAAACATTTCCAAATCTAACAATACCAAATTTAGTATCAAAATCTTTAGATATAGATCTAATAAGCATTTCACCAAGCCTTTTAGATGTTCCCATTATGGAAGTTGGATTTATAGCTTTATCAGTAGATATAAATATAAATCTTTCTATATTAAACTCTCCAGAAAATCTGGCAATATTATAAGTACCTAAAGTATTAACCATAAATGCCTCAGATGGATTTTTCTCCATTAAAGGAACATGTTTATGTGCCGCAGCATGAAATACTATATCAAATTTATATTTTTTAAAAATATTATAAAGTCTTTTTTCATTAGTAACATCACATATAATCTCTTCAATCATTAAATTTGGAAATTTATTTTTTAACTCTTTATTTATCTTAAAAATACTATTTTCACCTCTACCTAAAACATACAATATTTTGGGTTTCAAAGCTGAAACTTGTCTACATATTTCACTTCCTATACTACCACCCGCACCGGTAATCAAAACATTTTTTCCTTTTATATAACTTTCTATTTCATTTAAATTAACTTCTATTTCCTTTCTCCCCAATAAATCAGAAATTTCAACATCTCTAAGAAAACCAAGAGATACTTTATTATTAAGAATTTCAAAAATTCCTGGGAGAGTCTTAACTCTTACTTTTGACTTATCTATAAAATCAAGAATATTTTTAACTTCATCTGAATTGGCTGAAGGAATAGCTATTATGACCTCATTAATTTCCATATTCTCTACATATTTCATAATATTTTCTGGTTTATCAAGCACTTCATAATTTCTTATTTTTCTACCTATTTTAGAATCATCATCATCCAAAAAACCTAAAACTATTCCCGCTTCAGGATGTCTCTCAAATTCAGATAGTAATTCAACACCAGCATCTCCAGCACCAATTATCAAAATTTTTTTGCTTAAATTAACAGCTTTTTTATCTTTCTTGCTATATGAAAACCAAAAAATTCTACTCCATGAAACAAGCAAAACTCCCAATAAACTTGCAAAAGATACAACCGAAAAAGGTAATATAAAAAAATCAGTAACATATCTACTAAAGAGTTCAAAGATAAAAAAGTTTATTAAAAATCCAAAAAATCCACTATAAAAAATAGGTAAAAGTTCTTTAAGAGTTGCAAATCTCCAAATAGATTTATAAACTCCGGTTATTTTAAAAATTACAATCATTATAAATGGATATAAAATTATAGGAGAAATATATTTAGAAAATTCATCAAAATCAAATTGAAACCTCATGAACATTGCTATTAAATAAGAGATAAAAAATAAAATATAATCTATAAAAACTATTTTATATTTTCTTTTTAAGACAAAATTCATACTTCCATCTCTCCCAAGACTTCTTTAATAGACTCAAAAACATAAACTTGTTCTTCAAAAGTTAAATTAGTAAAAAAAGGTATAGCTATTGTTAAAGATGAAATAAGTTCAGTAATTGGAAAGTCTCCATATTCAAAACCAAACTTTTCTCTATAAAATTTTTGTGTATGAACGGGTTTAAAATAATTCTTACATTGTACACCCTTTAAAGTCAATTTATTTATAAAATCATTCAAAAAATTTTGAACTTTAAAGATATTTTTACTCCACACATCTCTTTTATCAGATTCTATTCTTTCAGAAAAATCAAAATTTATAATCCACTCTGGCAAATCTAAAAAATTCGATACCCAATTTAAATCAAGCCTAATAACAAATACAAACCAACTTGGAATATTAAAATTATTTATTTTAGGCAAAACAATTCTTTTTTCTTCTGAAAAAAGATCATAATAATTTTCAGCTATTAAAGATCTCTTCTTTAAAATTTCATCCAGTCTAATCATTTGACCATATCCTAAAGCTGCTGACATTTCATCCATTCTATAATTAAATCCAATTCTTACATGTTCAAGCCATTGCATATCATCGCCTCTGCCCTGATTGGACATAGATTTACATTTTTTATAAATATCTTCACAATCAGTTATTACAATTCCACCTTCACCTGTAGTAATCTGTTTATTAGGATAAAATGCAAATGTACCAGCCTTACCAAAAGTACCAACTTTTTTCCCCTTATATTCAGCACCAATAGCCTCACAAGAATCTTCTATAATAAATATTTTATTTTTATCATAATCGATACTATCCCAGTCAAGTGATTGACCAAATATATCTACTCCCATAAAAAAAGCTCGATCTAAATCCTTTAATTTTTTATTCAACAAAGGTATAGATATATTATAATCATCCTTATCTATATCAACAAACTCAACAATCCCATCTTCATATAAAGCAACATTAGAACTCGATATAAAAGTAAAAGGAGTAGTTATCAATTTATCTCCTCTTTTAAATTCCATAGCTTTAAGAATCAAATGTAATGCAGAAGTTCCAGAATTGACAGCAATGGCATATTTAACCCCAAAATATTTTTTTATTTTTTCTTCGAACATATTGAGATATGGGCCTAATGCCAATTGATTTGATTTTAAAACATCATTAACAAAATTAATTTCAAAATCCGTAATATCTGGTGATGATAATGGAACTTTCAAAAAAATTCCCCCTTATATATAAATTGAGGGGTTTAACCCCCTCAATTAAATAAAATTATTTATTTTATCATACTCTTCTTTAGAAATCCAATTATCTTTAAAAAGCAAATATAAAAGTTCTTTGGCTTTTTCATTCGAAAGAGAGGTTACTTCATAAAATATTTTAGAATATTTTTCATTATCATTTAAAAAAGAAATATCTTTTTTTATTCTTTCATATATATTTTCAACACTATTTTCTTGAATATCAGTTTCATGAGATTCTTTTTTAGCTACATCTTTAATTTTTATTTTATCAGAAATTAGATTTTCATAATTGCCTGTTGCAGTTCCATCTTCAAAATAATGCAGAGCTGTTTCTCTAAGTAAAGAAAATAAAACAAACCATTCATAAAAATTTAGAGTTAAAACTCTAAAAAGCATTACGATACTGCCTTCTCTTAAAATTATAATTCTATTATTAACAATATTATGATTTAATTCAGATTCTTGAAGTTTCCATTGATCCTTAATGATTCTATTTATCATAAAAGTATAAGAGACCCACATTGTAAAAAATGAAAAAATGATCAAAAAAGACTTCCATTTTTCAATATTATAAAGAGAAAGTTCTTCTAAACTCAAAGCCATAACTTCATTGGTAACTTCAGTGCTAAAATAAAACAACACAATCAAAGATCCTATATAAACGAAAAGCCATAAAAAAGGGTTACCTTCTTTTTCCAAAGGAAAATTCCAATTATTGACTTTATAAACTTCTTTCATCTTTTTTATATGTTCATTACGATTTTTTATTAAAACATGATAAATAAAAAACAATAAAGCTATTCCAATAAATTGTAAAGGAGGAATATAAAAAAGAATCATTGCAATAAACACCATAAAAGGCCTCAATAATAACATAAAAACCACTCCACTATTTATTTGCAAGTTTCTCAAGTATCAAATTGACAAACCAACCTCTTTCAACTTGAATTTGTTCTCCACTTTCCATATCTTTAAAAGTAACTATATTTTTATCTATTTCATCTTCACCTATAATAACGGCAAAACTTGCATTAAGTTTATTTGCATGTTTCATTTGTGAAGAAAAACCTCTTTTTGAAATATTCATAAAAGTTTTAATACCTTTATCTCTAAGTTCTCTAGCTATTCTAACAGCCTCAAATTCGGCACTTTCACCAGAATTAACTATGTATACATCAATATCTTCACAATCATCAATAATAATATTTTCAGATTTAAGAGCCATAACAAGCCTTTCAATACCCATAGCAAAACCTATAGCTGGAGTACTATTACCACCTATTTCAGAAACCAAATTATCATATCTTCCACCAGCAGCTAAAGTTGATTGTGCACCTAAACCTTCATGTATAAATTCAAAAACAGTCTGAGTATAATAATCCAAACCTCTAACAATCTTATCATCAACTATAAAAGGAACATCCATAGTTTCTAAATGTTTTTTTACACTATCAAAATGCATTTTATCTTCATGATTTAAACTCTCAAGTATAGATGGTGCATTTTTGGCATAATTTGTATCTATTTTGCAGTCAAGTAATCTTAAAATATTATTTTCATACCTTATTTTACAATCTTCACACAAATCATCGAATTTATCAGAATAATAATTTTTTAAAATATTTTTATACTCTTCACGACTTTCTTTTTTGCCTATAGAATTAAGTCTAATAGTATAATTATTTAATCCCAATTCTTTAAATGCATCATTTATCATACAAATAACTTCAGCATCAGAAAGAGGATATTCAGTACCAAAAACTTCTGCACCTATCTGATAAAATTGTCTTAATCTACCAGCTTGGGGTTTTTCATATCTAAACATAGGACCATTATAAAATAATTTCATTGGTGAACCAAAATTAATCATAGAATTTTCAATATATGCTCTGACAACTGAAGCCGTACCTTCTGGTCTTAAAGTTATAGATCTACCGCCTTTATCTTCAAAAGTATACATCTCTTTTTGAACAATATCTGTTCCCTCACCAACACCTCTATTAAAAAGATCTGTACTCTCAAAAATTGGTGTTCTTATTTCTTTAAACCCATATTTCAAAAAAACTTTTTTCATAGTTTTTTCTATAAAGTCCCAATATTTTATATCTTCACCATAAATATCCTGAGTTCCTTTAATTCTTTTAAACTTACTCAAGTCTTGTCCTCCTCACACCCAATTATCTAATATATATATTTTATCACAAAACTATTTAAATAAACTTAAAGGGAGCTATAAGCTCCCTATAAATTTATTATTATCTTCTTCTAGACTTTCTTTTTTTATCTAAATGTTTTCTGTATTCAGAAATTTTTCTATCAGAATCTTTTAAAAAGCGTGTTAATTTCTTTTCAAAATTTTCTGAATTAGCTGCCCCTTCATCACTTGTAGATTTAGAGTCGCCTTCCCTTAATGATAACTCATATTTACCATCTTTAGTTTTACCGATAACTTTACCTGTAATCTCTTGTCCTACTTTTAAAAAGTCAGTCACGTCTTTAACATATTTCTTAGAAACCTTAGAAATATGAATAAATCCCTCTTCACCTGATTCAATCTCTACAAAAGCACCAAATTTTTTGATATCAACAACTTTGGCGTTAACAAAAGAACCTTGGGCAATACTTTCGCTCACTTAAATACCCCTGCCCTTCTAATGATTTTTCACGAGAACCTTGCAAAGTCGTGATTTCGCAATTTCGCGGCCCGGGCCCAGGCTATGGTGTTCACCTCCGAAAAGTCCAATTATTTTGACGATTGGATATTCAAGCTTTTTCTTGAAATGCAAGGCCCAATCGCCTGGATACTTTTATCTATAATAATTAAAAATTTAAAACAAAACAAAGGGAGATAATATCTCCCCTATTTTTTTACTTCTTGAGGAAGTTTTTATATCTGTTATTGAATTTCTGAATTCTTCCTTCAGTATCAAGTAGTCCAGCACCTTCACCTTTATAGAAAGGGTGACATTCTGAGCAAACATCCAATCTGAATGAATCAACTGTAGAATAAATCTTGTGTTCAGCACCACAAGCACATTTAACAGTTATGAGTTTCATTTCAGGATGTATTCCATTTTTCATAACTAATCCACCTCTTATTTATATTATTTCCGGTATATTATAGCATAATAAAATTAATAGTGTCAAGAAACATAGATAACTTAATAATAAATTAACTAATTAGACAATTATTATTCGCCACCAGAATTGTACTTATAATCAGAACTATTAACTAAATAAGTATCTTGCATATTCTTTTTTAACACTTTCAAAGGATCTATAGTAGAATTATTAGAATATCTAACTTCAAAATGGACATGAGGTCCTGTCGAAAGCCCTGTTGAGCCTACAAGGCCCAAAGTTTCACCTTTATTCAAATAATATCCTTCAGGAACTAAAATTTTGCTCATATGTCCATACATATAAAATCTATTATTATAAGAAACTTTAACATATCTTCCATATCCATCTTCATCATAGCCAACCTCTACAACCTTACCTTCAGTAGAAGCCATAACTGGTATACCTTCAGGAGCAGCTATATCAAGGCCACTATGAAACTTTCTCGTCTTATATATTGGATGTATTCTATAACCATATAAAGAAGAAATAACACCTATAACAGGCCATCCAATTTCCTGATTTCTATTATAAGAAAGACCTATTGATTCTGCAGGGATTTCAATAATTTCACCAACATATAAAAACTTTTTACTATTATCCCATTTAATATTAGCCGTATCTGTAAAATAATATTTAGACAAAATATTCAAAGTATCTTTACTTCTAACTTTATAATAAAACACATTTTTTTCTGGAATAAAAAGTTTTTGATCTTTATACAAATATTTACTATAAACAATATCTTCATTTCTATCTACCAAAACTTGAACAGAAATTCCAGTTTTATTAGAAATCTTTAAAATAGAATCATTTGATTGCACAGAATAAAAATACCCTTTTTCATAAATATCCAGACCAGAAACTTTTCTCATAATATAGCTCTTACTTTCTTTTGGTTCAACATAATTATAATCTTTAAAATTAAAATAATAATTATTAGATTTAAAAGTTTTTTCTATACCAAAAAGTTCTTTTAAAAGTTTTTCACTTATAAAAAAATCCTGATTTTTCTCAATTAAATCTGATTCAGAAAAATAATATGTTTTATTAGAATTCTTAACAACTATCTTATTATCCGGAAAAATAAAGTATTTATCAGTATCATTTTGTAATACTATCAAAAAATCATTTTTGACAACATTATCAAAGTCCGTATATTGAGATACTTTATCTATAGACAATAAAATATTTTCCCCATCAAAAAAATACTCTTTTTCTCCAATTACATTGGAAAAAAAGTATACATTAGAAAAAACAATTGATGGAATTATCAAAAAGAAAAGACAAACAAAAAAATTATTATATTTCATTTAAAATAACCTCACTATAATATTCTCTATTCAATTATATACAAAAAATTAAAAAAATGCATCAAGTTTCTAAAATTTTTACATAAAATAACATAAAAATAAAAATAGACAAAATAATTAATTATGGTAAAATTCAAATAAATATACAAAAACTATTGCAAATAAGAATATAAATATTAATTATAAAAATCACTTATAATCTGTTAATATATATATAGTAATAATTAATTTGGAGGAGCCTTATGAATACAATAAGAAAAATAACAGATATTGAAAGAATCGAGGAAAAATTGAATAGTTATTTAAAAAAACCTTTAAAAAATACTAAAGATTATTACTTAACTCTTGCACAAAAATTTTTAATGGAAAATAAACCTGAATTAGCTGAAAAAGTAAAAAAAGAATTAATAAAAAAAGAAAAAAATCAAAAAAACTCACCTGAAAAAATCTTCGAAAAACAAAAACAAATCGACTTAAATATAAAAAATAAATCTTTAAACAACTCAGAAAAAGAAAAAATAATACAAAAAATAGAAAATTTAAATATTCCTTCAAATTCTATGGAAAATATAATAGAAATAAAAAACCTATTTGCCGATGAATCATTCAGAGAAATAATTCATTATTTAAAAGAATTTGATGCAAAAAAATTAAAAGATATTAAATATTTTGATTTCACAGATATTCTTTATAAAACAGATAAAGAAACCGCATATAAATTCATTAATAAATATAAAAAATTCTTCAAAAGACCCCCAATCTATAGAGGTGTAAAATATGATTGATGAAAAATTATTGATAATAAAAATAGATGAGCTAATACAAATAATAAAAAAAGAACATAGGAAATATCAAAAAATATACAAAAATAAAAAAATAAATATAATGGATTTACAAATTAAAAATACCATTGAATCTTCTATAAAAGATTTAAGTAACTCCATAAAAGATTTAGAAAAAATAAAAAAACAAAAATTAAAATATTTAATGCCGAAAGAACATAAAAATATAAATCAATTAAAAGTCATAAATGAACATATAAAAAACAAATTCAAAACAAATGTAGATTATAAAAATGAAATATTATCTCTTTTAAAGGAATTTGATACTTTTTTAACAATAAAAGATCTTTATTATTTATTATTCCCAAGAATAAATGACAATTTAAATCCAGAAATAGATTTTAATCAAATAACTCAAGATGAAATAAGATGGCAAATTCAAACAACTTTAGCATTAAACGAATTAATAGAAGCGAACTTAATAATAAAAGAAGCAAACAAATATATTATAAACAAAGAGGTTAAAATATGATTAAAAAAAAGACCGATGAAATTTTAAATATACTTGAAGAATTAAAAAAAGAAGAAGCTTCAAAAATAGGAGAACTTCTAACAAAAACAATAGTTGAAGAAAATATTATAGAACCTGAAATTGACAAATCTAATATAATAAAAACCATCTCAATAAAAAAACAAATAAAAGAATTAAGTAATAATAGTATAAATGCTATAAATACTCTGAATAAACTACTAAAATGAAAAATCCGATCTTTCGATCGGATTTTATACTATATATAAGCTATATAAATTATCTATACTATAAATAAACTATATTAATTAATCTTATGATATAATTATATCAGATGATATGTTAAATTAACATGTTCAAAAGCTAATTTTAAATCAACAATAAGTTACTTTTTGAGTATAAATATATTGTGTCTATTAAAAAAATTACAAATTCCTTTCACACCCAAAACACATCCAAAAGATATGGTTCCAAGTTTACCCCCACCACCACCAAAATGACTATAACTATAAACAAAAATAATAGAAACAAAGAATGATACTAAAACCATAAAAGCAAAGTTATTTATCTTTTTATCAGTACTCATACCAGCAAAAGTAGATGCCATAAATAAAATTGATAAATCAACTCCTTTTTCAAAAAAGATAACAGGAAAAATTAAAGCACCCAAAAGGCTCAATATGGAAGATGAAGCTACTAAATCTTTATTTAAATAATATTGCAAAAAAAAAGTCAAAAATACTCCCAAAAAACTTATAAAAAAGACAACAAAATCTAAATCATAATAAAATTCACCTTTTATAAATGAAAAATCAAATATGAAAGATAACAAAACCCATGAAACAAAAGCTGTAGCACCAAGTTTTCCACCAATTCCTTTAAAAACATCTTTTGATAAAACATAAAAAATACCCGTTATCAAAGAAACAATAATTATATGATAAAAATCATGATATAGATCTGGAGATACCATTCCAGCAAAAGCACCCGTATAAATAGGAATACTCTTATTTTTTAAAAAAGAACTTGAAATAATACCAACTAAACTTGCCGCTATTATAGCCCCTTGTTTTAAATATATATTTAAAACGTATGCAATAAAAGCTCCTAAAAATACAAAAAAAATATCTTCAAAATTGAATTTTAAAAATTTTTTATCTTTTTTAGAAATTAAAAAAAATTCTCGAATTATTGAATTTAAAATACCCAAAATAAGAAATAAAAGTACTAAAAAAACATAAATATTATCTTGAAAAGACGATATAAAAGATAAACCAAACAAATAAATAGTAAAAAAAGAAATAATAATAAAAGAAATATATTTCAATCCCATAATCCTCCCCCTTAAAATATCAAAATATAATTTTAAAATAAATATAAGATATAATAATATTTATTAAAACTATAAAAAACCCATATTTTAAAAATCTTCCAAAAGAAACTTTCATACCTTTAAACTGGTATAATAAGGCCAAAGCAATTATATTTGCAGAAGCACCTATAGAAGTCATATTACCTCCTACACAAGCCCCAGCAGATAAATAATACCATATATTAAAGTTTATCTTTGGACTCAATTTTATAAGATTCTCAATAACAGGAATAACAGCTGCTGTAAAAGGGATATTATCAAGAAATCCAGAAATTGATGATGATATTATCAATAAAAGTCCTAAGAAAACATCTGAAGACAATGAAGTTAATCCAATTAATTTATCTGCTAAAAAAGATAACACTCCAGTTTCTTCAAGAGCTCCCGTTATTATAAACAATCCCATAAAAAATAAAATACTTTCCCATTCAACCTCTTTTAATATATGATCTATGTCATGTCTTTCTAATAAAAACAATGAAAAAAACGCTGCTATCATTGCAATTATACATGCTTCTAAATTCAACTGATGTTGAAAAACAAATAATAAAATAACTAATATTAAAAGTATAAAAGATAAAACAAATTCTTTTTTATTTTCAATCAAACTTTCAAATTCCATACTATCAATAACTTTTGATTCTATTTTCTTATTTAATTCTTTTCTAAAAACAAAAAAAACAAATCCCACTAAAGCCAACAAATTTATTAAAGATAAAGGAAACATAACTTTTGAAAAATCCACAAAAGAAATATCGGCTGCTGAAGCTATCATAATATTAGGTGGATCCCCTATAATAGTAGCTGTTCCTCCAATATTAGAAGCAAATATTTCTGCCAATATTAAAGGAAAATATTCTAAATCTAAAGAATCACAAATGGCCAATGAAATTGGAATAAATATAAGTATAGTAGTAACATTATCAATAACGCTTGAAATCAAAGCAACTAATAATATTAAAATAAAATACAAGCTCTTAACACTATGCCCAACTTTTTTTAAAGTATATACCCCTATAAAAGTAAAAATATTTCTTTTTTTTAGAACATTGACAAAAATCATCATGCCTAATAAAAGAAATATAGTGTTAAAATCAATATAATCAGTAAAAGCATCCATCTGATCTTCAAAAACTCCTATAATAATAACAATAAGAGCCCCCAACATTGAAGCAGTAGTTCTATTTATTTTATGGGTTATTATGGCAATCATTACAAAGATAAATACTCCTATAGAAACAATCTCATAAAACATAAAAATCAACTCCTAAAAATAAATTTACATAATTAAGAATTATACACTTTTAATTGTTAGCATTCAATACAAAATATTTCAATAATTTAGAATAGTTGTAAAGAATATATTCAAATAAAGAAAAATTTGATTTTACAAAATTATGTTATAATCAAAAATAGAAAATGAAAAAAGGAGCAAAAAAAATGAAAGAAATGACAGTTGATGTATTTATAGAAATACCAAAAGGAAGCAGAAATAAATATGAATATGATAAAGAAAACAAATTAATAAGATTTGATAGAATGTTATTTTCATCTATGCATTATCCAACTGATTACGGATTTATACCAAATACATTATCTTTAGATGGCGACCCAATAGATGTTTTAGTATTAGTATGGGAAAGTACTTTTCCAGGTTGCGTAATCGAAGCTGTACCAATTGGAATGTTCATGATGGAAGATGAAAAAGGTCCTGATGAAAAAATACTATGTGTTCCTAAAAAAGATCCTTTATGGAATCATATAGAAAATCTTTCTGAAGTTCCTTCTCATTTTTTAGCTGAAATAGAACATTTCTTTTCTGTATACAAAGAATTAGAAGAAAAAAAGGTAAAAACAGATGGCTGGAAAAGCAAAGAAGCAGCAATTCAAGCTATAAAAGATGGCTTTGAAAGATATAAAAAAGCAAACAAATAAAAACAACTTATTCTGTAATTACAGAATGAGTTGTTTTTTAAATGGGGAGATATAAAATGTTTAAAAAAAATGAAACTCTTTTATTCATAGGAGATAGTATAACCGATTCTGGAGCAACTTACAAGGAACCTGATGAAATTGGTAATGGATTCGTTAGACATATAAATGATTTCTTAAAAATAAAAAATCCAGAAAAAAAATTAAACATAATAAATAAAGGAATCGGGGGAAATAAAAGTATAGATTTATTAAAAAGATGGGAAAAAGACGTAATAAAAGAAAATCCTGATTTATTATTTATATTTATAGGAACAAATGAAATACTTGGAAAATACTTTGAAGATCCGTTTATAAGCGATATTGATATATTTGAATTAAATTTAATAAATATGATAGAACAAACCAATAAAAAAACAAATATAAAATTGATGAATTTAATACCTTATACAAAAAAAATAAAAAATCAATTTTTATTTGGAAAAGATCTTTATTCAAAAGAAAATTTAGAAATAATAAAATATAATAAAACAATAGAAAAAATAGCAAATCATTACAATTTAACATATATTAATCTATATGAAGATTTTAAAAAATTAGATGATTTAGACATAGATCTAACAATAGATGGAATACATCCAAATTCAAAAGGTCATATGTTAATATTCACAAAAATATTAAAGACCTTAAAAAAGGAGATATATATATGAGTTTTGAAGGAATTCTCATAGGTTTTTTTGCTTTTATAATCATAGGTATATTTCATCCAATAGTAATAAAAACAGAATATTATTTTGGGAAAAAAACTTGGCCAATTTTTCTAATATTAGGAATAATATTCATAATAATTTCAATATTTATAAACAACACTTTAATCTCTTCAATGATATCTATAACTGGTTTTTCATGTCTTTGGAGTATACATGAAATAATAGAACAAGAAGAAAGAGTAAAAAAGGGTTGGTTCCCCAAAAATCCTAACAAAAAAAATTAATTATAAAATCTAAAAAAAGTCTACTAAAAACTGTGAATTAAAAAATTCACAGTTTTTTATTTATTTTTTTAAAAATAAACTTATTTTTTTTAATATAAAAAGACTTGACTTTTATTTTTTTAAATATTATAATAAAAATATGAAAAATAATTATGGTTTTTATAAAAATATTTAAAATACACTTTAATAAAATAAAGGTGGTGTTGTATATGTCATTCACTGTAATAGCCGAAAATTTAGAAAAAAAATTCATCATCAAAAAGAAAAAATTATTTAAAAAAACAGAAAAAAAAGAACTTAAAGCTGTAAAAGATATAAGTTTTCAAATAAAAAAAGGAGAAATATTTGGCCTCTTAGGTCCAAATGGGGCTGGAAAAACAACTACTATAAAAATGCTCTCTGGTTTATTAAAACCTTCCAATGGGAAAATTTTTCTAAACAATATAGATGTAAATAAAGAACCTTTAAAAGCATTAAAAAATATAGGAACAGTTTTAGCAGGAGATAGAAGCGTATATTGGAAATTAACGGCAAGAGAAAATCTTGAATATTTTGCTGCATTATATGGTTATAACGGAAAAGAAGGTAAAAAAAGAACTCAATATATTTTAAATAAAATAGATTTAGAAGATAGAGCTGATGAATTAGTAGAAAAATATTCTACAGGAATGAAACAAAAAGTTGCACTAGGAAAAGCTTTAATTCCAGATGCTCCTGTAGTTTTATTAGATGAACCGACTTTAGGTTTGGATCCTCAAGCAGCTTTAAATTTAAGAAAAATAATTTTAAATTTAAAAGATGAAGGAAAAACCATACTATTAACAACACATTATATGGAAGAAGCAGATTTTTTATCTGACAGAATAGCAATAATAGACAACGGTGAAATAATTGCAATCGATACTCCAGAAAAATTAAAGAAATCTTTAAATGAAACTAAAAAAATAAAATTTAAAATTACTAATTATTCAAAAAAATTAGAAAAAGAATTAAATCAAATAAAAAACATAAAAAATCTCATGTATAAATACGATGCAAATGAAGAAAAACATATAATAATTATTCATCAAAATAATGGTCATGAAATTATAGATGATGTATTAAACATATTAAATACTAATAATTCCAAAATTTTAAGCATGAATATAAAAGAAACAACACTTGAAGATGTTTTCTTAAATATAACTGGAAAAAACCTAAAAAATTAAATAATTGGGGGGATTTTAAATGAACAGACTAAAAACAATATATGCCGTATTCAAAAGTCAATTTATAATTCTAATAAGATATCCAACTTGGATAATACAACTTTTATTTTGGCCTTTAATATTTCCTTTAATATATATATTAAGTGCCATAGGCTTATCTGGTCCAGATAATTCCGGATTAAAAAATTTTCAAAACATTACTGGAACAGATAATTATATAGCTTATATAATAATTGGAACTATTACTTGGATGTGGGTTAACATGCTACTTTGGACTTTTGGAACATACTTAAGAGAAGAACAAATGCTTGGAACTTTAGAATCTAATTGGTTAACTCCTACAAAAAAATTTGATTTTTTAATTGGTGCAGGATTAATATCACTTTTTATAGCTTTAATAACAAATATAATAGCAATAGCGGAATATATTTTGATATATAGAATACAATTCCAAGCACCAATTTTAATGTGGTTTGTAATATTTTTAATAATGATGCCAGGAGCATTTGGAATAGGAAGTATCTTTGCAAGTATAGTTCTATGGGCAAAAGAAGCAGGGGCTATGGTGAATATAGCAAGAGGTATAATAATGATAGTTTGTGGAATAACTTTTCCAATATCTGTAATTCCTGATTGGCTTCAAATGATATCAAAAATAATACCAATTACTCATGGAATAGAAGCAGCAAGACTAATAATGTTAAATGGTTATACTTTAAAAGAAGCTTCCTCTCCAATATTTAAAACTATAATTATTGGAATAATATATATAATTATAGGAAGATTATTTTTTGCATTTACAGAATATAAAGCCAAAACAACGGGTTCATTTGATAGATATTAAAATAGTGACTTGAAAAATAGAGCAATAAAAAAGGGATATGAAATAAAAAACAAGTAAACGAAAAGCAACAAAAATAAAAACAAGTAAAAAAAGGAATAAAAAGCGATAAAAAAGAGAAAAAAGAGAAGGGAAGAAAGAAAAAAAGATAGCAAAA